>NZ_JADYVV010000045.1:0-74881 GCF_020194035.1 Bradyrhizobium sp. BRP56 | reverse complement strand
AAAAATATACTTCGACGTATCAATCCCAATGCGGATAATCTGGTTCACGGACGGCTCCCTTGTATGAGATCTAGACAACCTCATTCTGGCACACTGATGCCGTAGGGGGCCGTCCACACCATCAACCACCGCATTTGATTGTGAACGAGGTCGTGGCCCCAGCATCGCGCAACAAATCTCATTTGGGGTAATGGGTCCTGGCTTTCGCCAAGACGACACTGAATGTGTTGGACCACGTGTGGCTCATGCTTCCGCAGTCTCGCGGCGCATTGCGTCCGAGCTTTGCATCTTGTTCCGCCCTCACCTCAAGCAGAGGGCGCAGGGAAAGCCGGGTGCCGATCGCACTCATGGGCCCCGAGCAATGGGTAGAAAGCTCGGGGGTAGGACCACAGGTGTAACCGTAAACAACCCGGCTTTCCCTGCGCGATGGGCTACGGCTTACTTCGTGCTCTCCCCGGCGAGACTGGGCTTTTTTGTCACCGTCTTCGCAACGCGCACTGCGCAATCGGAAAAGACACCTGCCGCTAGGGCGTCAGGACCACACGACTTCACCGTCCGCCTCATGCACGTTCGTCAACTGCGCAATCGGCGTCCACCGCATCTCGACCCACGTTCGTGACGACCGCGAAGCGCCCCTCGTGTCGGGTGAGACGGGCAGCGTTATACACTGAGTTGACCTACTGATAAACCGAAATATTTTTGCTGCGAAGGCTTGCGCCGTCGGGCAACTCAGTGGTAGCGGCCCTCCCCGGTCCTTTCGTCATTGCGGGCGACGCACCAGCGTCCGGTGTCGCCTCGCCGAGCGAACGGAATCCGGTCGATCAGGCATCATTCCTTCCGCAGGATTTTATCCATGGCCTTTCCACGCGCCAGCTCATCGATCAGTTTATCCAGGTAACGAATTTCCCGCATGGTCGGCTCTTTGATTTCCTCAACCCTGACACCGCACACCACGCCCTTGATCAAGGCCCGCGAAGGATTCATTTCAGGCGCCTTTGCGAAGAACGTTTCGAAGTCGGTTTGTTTTTCCAACTGAGCTTCCAGCTCCTTCGAACCGTAGCCGGTCAACCAGGAGATCACCTGATCAACCTCCGCTTTGGTGCGTCCCTTCTTCTCCGCTTTCGCGACATAGAGCGGGTAAACGCTTGCGAAGCTCGTTGTATAGATCCGATGCTTGGCCATGAATTGCTCCGAACGTTCGTATTCCGGGGTCTCGACGAGGAAATATTAGTCCTGGGTTGAACCGGCTTCGCCAATCCGAAGTGTCGCATGTGGCTAGGGGCATGGCGATGGCCTGTTGCCTCCCGTTTCGTCCCCAGCGCTCGCTGCGGCGGCGCGCATGCGTTGGCAGCAATCGCTCTACAGCGACGGCAACCGCTCTGGGGCGGCGCCCCACCCGATCCGTTAGATCACCACCATGTCCGATCCACGGGCGGAAACAGTGCGGCCCGCCGGGATCGAACATCAGGATCGAACGCAGGAGTTTTCAACGATGAACCAGATGATCCGCAATACTCAGGAGACAAGCATGAACCGCGACAACGCCTCGCACGCCGGTCAGCCGGGGCCAAACGAGTTGGTGCCATCGCGCTACGCGCTGAAGATCGGCGAGATCGACGTGCTGGTGATCAGCGACGGGGTGCTGCCGCTACCGACCAAGATGCTGGCCCACAATGCCGAGCCGGCCGTCCGCGCGGCCTGGCTGGACGACATGTTCCTGCCGCCGGACGCGTTCGACTGGGCGCTGAACGTGGTCGTGGTGCGAAGCGGCGGGAAAACCATCCTCGTCGACGCCGGGCTGGGGTCGGACCCGGACCTGCACCTGCCGAAGGCCGGGCAGACGGTCAAGCGACTGGAGGCGGCCGGTATCGATCTTGGGTCCGTGACCGACGTGGTGCTGACCCACATGCACATGGACCACGTTGGCGGGCTGCTCGTCGAGGGCGTGAAGGAGCGGCTGCGTCCGGACCTGCGGATCCATGTGGCGGCTGCCGAGGTCAAGTTCTGGGAGGCGCCCGATTTCTCCCGCGTCTCGATGCCGCCGGGTTTCCCCGACGCGCTTCGTGCGACGGCCAAGCGGTTCAGGAAGGAATACCAGAGCCAGCTGCGGCTGTTCGACGAGGAGCACGAGGTGGCGCCCGGAGTGGTCGTCCGTCGCAGCGGCGGCCACACTCCCGGCCACAGCGTCGTTCGTCTGGCGTCCGGCGGCGACCGGCTGACATTCGCCGGTGACCTCGTGTTCGCGGTCGGGTTCGAGCACCCCGAATGGCACAACGGCTTCGAGCACGATCCCGAAGAGGCGGCCCGCGCCCGGATCAGTCTGTTGCGGGAACTGGCGGCGAACCGCGAGCTGCTGGTTGCCACGCATATGCCGTTCCCGTCCGTCGGACATGTCGCGGTCGAGGGTGACGCCTTCCGTTGGGTGCCGGTGTTCTGGGACTACTGAGACCTTGTCGAGTTAGAGCCGAACCGGGGCGCGTACTCATATCGATCATGGGTGCGGGCTCCGGCTTCCGCGCGGCCCTTCTGAGCAAAGGTCGGCTACGGGCCACAAGCTGTCATTCAAGCCGGTCGAGAGCGAATTAGCTTGCCTTGCTTTGAGTCCTTTTGCACTCTCAGGCAAAGGAGGCCGATGCATGAAGATAATGACCGTCGCGTGCGCTCTCGGAGCGGCCCTCGTGCTGTGCAACCTCGGGACGTCTGGTGCTGAAGCCCGGGCGCGGAAGGCACAAGTCGTTCATGAACCAAGGAGGGTCATTATCCCGACGCCCGTGATAAGGCCAACTCCGTGGGACTATTATATTGTTCCACGATATCAATATCGCCCTGAAGACGACCGGGTCGATCCATACGCCCCGCCCCTGGTGTCGTCGTGGCGCCTCTATGAGGCGTGGCGGTGGCCATACTGGTGGTGAACGGCGATCGCGCCAAACAGATCGCAATCCGAGTGGTGATCGTCCCCTGACGGACGGGGACTAGTGTGCTAAATGCGAAGTTCGTGCGATTTCGCGGCAGCCACTTTCACGAACTTCGCATTCATAAAGCACACTAGAATCATAAGTTTGCTAGTGTCCTTATCGAATCCGAAGTTCGCTTCGAAGGTGCGGCAAATGATGCGAACTTCGGATTCGGGACACTAGCTGTGAAGTTGCGCGTTGAGGCCGTCCCAATTTGGCGTACGCTTGGTTGCCTCAAGGGCACCGCTCTGGGAATTCCGACGAAAAAGCAGGCCCTTCTGGCCCGAGAGTTCTTTGGCTTTCAGGACTCGGCCATCCTCCAAAAGGATGCGCGCGCCTGCCGTGACGTAACAGCCCGCCTCGACGATACAATCGTCACCCAATGAAATGCCGATACCGGCGTTGGCTCCGATCAGGCAGCGCTCACCGACTGTAATCCTCTCTTTCCCTCCTCCGGACAGAGTGCCCATGATCGACGCTCCGCCACCAACGTCGCTGCCGCTTCCGACAACCACACCGGCGCTGATCCGGCCTTCGACCATGCAGGGACCGAGCGTACCCGCGTTAAAATTGCAAAAGCCTTCATGCATGACGGTCGTGCCCGGGGCCAAGTGGGCTCCGAGCCTTACGCGATCCGCATCTGCAATTCTCACGTCTGCGGGCGTCACATAGTCAGTCATGCGCGGAAATTTATCCACGCCTGTCACCTCGAACGCGAGGGCACGCTTTCGTGCCTCCATTCGCGCGTCCGGTACACGAGAGCACTCACAGGGACCGAGGGTCGTCCAGGCAACGTTAGGTAAGAGACCGAAAACTCCCTCGAGGTTCAGGCAATTCGGCTGGACGAGCCGTTGGCTCAGCAGATGGAGTCGAAGATACGCGTCGTGCACGTCAGTCGGTGCAGATGCAAGGGAGCCAATTTCTGTGCGGATTGGAACGATGTCGACATTGCGAATGTCGTCGTGTCGCGCATATCCGTCCGCCGACTCGCCCAACGATCTGGTGATCTCGTCGCTCGCCAGCCGCACCGTTGCCGCCTTGTCGGCCTCTACAACCAGGCGCAGCTGAAGAAACCAGGAATCCAGCACGCGACCGTCAGCGGTAATCGTCGCAAATCCCTCGCCTCTCGCGCCCCTCAACTCCATCGCCATTTGAATGTCTCACACTACGATCCTGTACGTCATGCATACGCGAGTTTTCGTGGAGATGGCAACTTCCGGACTCTCAAACACGTCCGGGGCAAAGGGCGACATGGGTCCACGCCGCAGCGACGCCCCGCTCTTATGCTCTGAGTGGACGTCGATCGACGGTGCTTGCGGTGCTGATCGGGCGAGCGAGTAGCCGGAGCGGCCGGCTCGCCCTCCACGCTTCTTCCCCGGACCGCTATTCCGCCGCGGTCCGGATATCGATCTTCTCGGCGCGGACCGCGCAGAACTTGAACTCCGGAATCTTGCCGAACGGATCGAGCGCCGGATTGGTCAACAGGTTTGCCGCCGCCTCCGCGTAGCAGAACGGCATGAACACCATGTTCTCGGGCACGTCGCGGTCGGCACGCACCTTGACCTCGACCGCGCCGCGGCGCGTCTCGAGACGGATGAAGTCGCCGGGCGCGAGCCCCTTCTTGCGCATGTCCTTCGGGGTCATGAACGCGACCGCTTCGGGTTCGATCTGGTCGAGCACCTGGGCACGGCGCGTCATCGAGCCGGTGTGCCAATGTTCGAGCACGCGGCCGGTCGACAGCACCATCGGGTACTCGTCGTCGGGCAACTCGTCCGGCGGGATCACCTTGGCCGGCACGATCTTGCCGCGGCCGCTTTCGGTCGGGAAGCCGGTGGTGAAGATGATCTCGTTTCCGGGCTTGTCGGGATCGTCGACCGGATAGGTCACCGCGCCCTCGCGCACCAGGCGCTCCCAGCTGATGTTCTTCAGTGACGGCATCAACTCGGCCATCTCGGTGAAGACCTCGCCCGGCCCCGCATAGTTCCAGGGCAGCCCCATCCGCTTGCCGATCTCCTGGATGATCCAGAGATCCTGCCTTGCATCGCCCGGCGGCTTGATCACCTCGCGCGCCAGCTGCACGCGGCGGTCGGTATTGGTGAAGGAGCCGGACTTTTCGGCGAACGCCGAGGCCGGCAGGATGACGTCGGCGTGGAACGCGGTCTCTGTGACGAACAGATCCTGCACGACGAGATGATCGAGCTTGGCCAGCGCCTCGCGCGCGTGCTGCAGGTCGGGATCGGACATCGCCGGATTCTCGCCCTCGACATACATGCCGTGGATTTCGCCGGCGTGGATCGCGTTCATGATCTCGACGACGGTCAGCCCGCGCACCGGATCGAGCTCCTGCCCCCACAGCTTCTCGAAAGCGCCGCGCATGTCGTCGCGGCCGACCGGCTGGTAGTCCGGCAGGAACATCGGGATCAGGCCGGCGTCGGAGGCGCCCTGCACGTTGTTCTGCCCGCGCAGCGGATGCAGCCCGGTGCCGGGGCGCCCGACCTGGCCCGTGATCAGCGCCAGCGCGATCAGGCAGCGCGCATTGTCGGTGCCGTGGACGTGCTGGCTGATGCCCATGCCCCAGAAGATGATCGACGATTTGGCGCGGGCATAGGCGCGCGCGACCTCGCGCAGCGTCCCCGCCGGAATGCCGCAGATCTGGGACATGCGCTCCGGCGTGAACTCCTGGATCTTCGCCTTCAGCTCGTCATAGCCCTCGGTGTAGCCCGCGATGTACTGCTCGTCGGTCAGGCCTTCGGTGATGATCGTGTGGATCATCGCGTTCAGCATCGCGACGTCGCTGCCCGGTTTGAATTGCAGGTGCTGCGTGGCGTGGCGCGACAGCGTCTGCCGACGCGGGTCCATCACATAGAGCTTGGCGCCGCGCTTGGCGGCGTTCTTGATGTAAGTGGCGGCGACCGGATGGTTCACGGTCGGATTGGCGCCGATCACCCAGATCACCTCGGCGTCGGCCGCGGCCGCGAACGGCGCCGACACCGCGCCGGAGCTCAATCCCTCGAACAGCGCCGCCACCGACGAGGCGTGACACAGCCGCGTGCAGTGATCGACATTGTTGGAGCCGAAGCCGGTGCGCACCAGCTTCTGGAACAGATAGGCTTCCTCGTTCGAGCCCTTGGCCGAGCCGAAGCCGGCGAGCGCCTTGGCGCCCTTCTCGTCGCGGATCTTGCGCAAGCCCGCAGCAGCAAGGTCGAGCGCCTCCTCCCATGTCGCTTCGCGGAAATGCGTGTAGGGATTGGCCGGATCGACCTGGTCGTTGGCATCCTTCTTGACGCCGGGCAGCCGCACCAGCGGCTTGGTCAGGCGATTGGGGTGATGGATGTAGTCGAAGCCGAAGCGGCCCTTGACGCAGAGCCGGTTGTGATTGGCGGGACCGTCGCGGCCTTCCGCGTAGATCACCTTCTCGTCCTTGACCTGGTAGGTGACCTGGCAGCCGACGCCGCAATACGGGCACAGCGAATCCACCTTCTTGTCCGGATAGGTGACGCGGGTCTGCTTGTCGTCGAGCATCACGGCCGGCATCAAGGCGCCGGTCGGACAGGCCTGCACGCACTCGCCGCACGCGACGCAGGTCGATTCGCCCATTGGATCGTCGAAGTCGAACACGATCTTGGCATCGTGGTTACGGTAGGCCATGCCGATCACATCGTTGACCTGCACCTCGCGGCACGCGCGCACGCAGAGCCCGCACTGGATGCAGGCGTCGAGATTGACGCTCATCGCCGGATGGCTGGTGTCGGCGTGCCAGCGTTCAGTCGCGGGAAAGCGGCTTTCGGTCACGCCGGTCTTCTCGGCCCAGTGCCAGAATTTCGAGTCCGGATCGTGCGAGGATTCGCGCGCCGGCTGGTCCGCCACCAGCAGCTCCATCACCATCTTCTGCGCCGCGACGGCGCGCTGGCTGGCCGACGTCACCTTCATGCCGACCGTCGGCGTCCGCTTGCAGGACGCCGCCAGCACGCGCTCGCCTTCGATCTCGACCATGCAGGCGCGGCAGTTGCCGTCCGGCCTGTAGTCCGGCGCGGGCGAATAGCACAGATGCGGGATCTCGGTGCCCTGGCGCTTGGCGACCTGCCAGATCGTCTCGCCGGCGCGCGCCTCGACCTGCTGGCCGTCGAGCTCGAACTGAATCGTCAGGCCTGAGTTCTGATTGTTGCTCATTCAAATCCTCGTCGAAATTCGTCTGCTCGGCCTCGCCTACTCGGCGGCTTGCTGCGGACGAAAGCCGTCCGGAAAATATTTGATCACTGAGGTCAGCGGATTGGAGGCCGCCTGACCGAGGCCACAGATCGACGCATCGCGCATCGCCTGGCTCAATTGGTCGAGCAGTTCCTTGTTCCAGACCGGCTGCTGCATCAACAGTGCCGCCTTCTCGGTTCCGGCGCGGCACGGCGTGCACTGCCCGCAGCTCTCGTCCTCGAAGAACTTCATCAGGTTCAGCGCGGCGTCCCTGACGTCATCGGCCTGCGAAAGCACGACCACGGCGGCGGAGCCGATGAAGCAGCCATATTTCTCCAGCGTGCCGAAATCGAGCGGGATGTCGTCCATCGACGCCGGCAGGATGCCGCCGGATGCACCGCCCGGCAGATAGGCCTGCAAGGTATGGCCGTCGGCCATGCCGCCGCAGAACTCGTCGATCAACTCGCGCAGCGTGATGCCGGCGGGAGCGAGCTTGACGCCAGGATTCTTGACGCGTCCCGACACCGAGAAGCTGCGCAGGCCGTGGCGTTCGTTGCGGCCGTGGCTCTTCCACCAGTCGGCGCCCTTCTCGACGATGTCGCGCACCCACCACAACGTCTCGATGTTGTTGATCAGCGTCGGCAGGCCGAACAGCCCGACCTGGAACGGATATGGTGGCTTGTGCCGCGGCAGGCCGCGCTTGCCCTCGATCGATTCCAGCAGCGAGGATTCCTCGCCGCAGATATAGGCGCCGGCGCCGCGCCGCAGATGCAGCGTCGGACCACCCGGTGGGAGCTTTGCGATCTCGCGCGCGAGGATGTCGCGGCAGGCCGGGTACTCGTCGCGGATATAGATGTAGACTTCCGGCGCCTCCACCACGTGGGCGCCGATCAGCATGCCCTCGAGGAAGCGATGCGGATCGGTCTCGAGATAATAGCGGTCCTTGAACGTGCCGGGCTCGCCTTCGTCGCCGTTCACCGCCATCAATCGCGGACCGGGCTCGCCGAGCACCGCGCGCCACTTGCGGCCGGTCGGAAAACCGGCGCCGCCGAGGCCGCGCAGCGACGCATCGTCGAGCGCCTTCAGCAGGTCTTCGCGCGGCAGCTCGCCTGAGCGCAGGCGCGCCAGCAGCCGGTATCCGCCGCCCGCCACATAGGCGTCGTAGTCGACATATGGCGGAAGGTGCACATGGGTGTCGCCGCTCTTCGCCGCCGCCAGCACATTGGTGACGGTCGCATGATCGACGAAGTTGTGGCCGACCTCGGCAGCGGGCGCGGTGTCGCAGCGGCCGACGCACGGTGCGCGCACGACGCGGATGCCGGGGCCGGCGCGGTTCTGCAGATCCTTCAACAGCTGTTCGCCGCCGAGCATCGCGCAGGTCAGCGAATCGCAGACACGTACGGTGAGCGGCACGATGTCAGCCTCGCCTTCCTTCACGATGTCGAAATGCGCGTAGAAGGTGGCGGTCTCGAACACTTCGGCGAATGACAGCTTCATCTCGTCGGCGAGCGCGGCAAGATGCGCCGCCGAGATCTGATGGTATTTGTCCTGGATCAGATGCAGATACTCGATCAGGAGGTCGCGCCGCCTCGGACGATCGCCGAGCAGCGTCTCGATCTCATGGGCGGCCACGGGGTCGACCTGGCGTCCCTTGGGCGTGGCCTTCGCTCGCTTCCTGCCCTGTCCGGGATGCTCGAACGCACGAACCTTGTGAACGTCGTCTCGACTCATGAAGCCTCGCCTTGGGAACCACGCTTTGCGCGAATTGCACTGCTTCGACGAACTGTATTCTCTGGTATGCCAGAGGCAAGCAGTTTTAGAACGCCTCTAGCAGCGTCGGGTTGCCGCGTAGGCCGTTGTTTATGTTTGCCTATCGGGCGATCTGATTTTGCTATCGCGCGTCCGTCGCGCTGCGCGGTCTCGACCGCGTTTCAGCTCTCACAGCAGGTCGGCGTAGCCGAGAAAGCCGACGGCATCGCCAGGTTCAACCCGCACCACGGACTCGCCGAGTTCGACCAGCCCATCGGTCTCGATCAGCGACGACAGCAGGCCGGCTCCTTCGCGAGGAAACTTGGTCGCTTCCAGCGCACCGTCCGCCGCCTGTCGCAGCGAGACGCGGACATATTCGCGCCGCCCGCTCTTCTTCTTGTAGCTGAAGGCCGCCCGCACCGGCATTGGCAGCAAGGGGGACGGCACAGCGCCCGATAGCGCCAGCACGGTCGGCCGCACGACATGGACGAAGGTCACGAAGCTCGCCACCGGATTGCCGGGCAAGCCGATCAGCGGGGTGCCGTCGATGATTCCCATCGCCACCGGGCGGCCGGGCTTGATCGCCATCCGCCACAGCACCAGCGAGCCCGCCTGCTCGATGCCGGCCCTGACGTGGTCCTCTTCGCCGGTCGAGACCCCGCCGGTGGTCAGGATCAGGTCGTAGCGCCGCGCGACCTGCTTGAGCGCGGCGGCGAGCTCGGCCCGCTCGTCGCGCAGGATGCCGAGATCGCCGACCTCGCAACCAAGCCGCCGCAACATCGCCATCAGCATGAAACGGTTGGAATCGAACAGTTGCGCTTCGGTGCGCGCGCTGCCGGGCGCAGCCAGTTCATCGCCGGTCGAGAACACCCCGACGCGAAGCCGACGCACCACATCGAGCGTGGTGAGTCCGAAGGCCGCGGCGACCGCGATATCCTGCGGGCGCAGCCGCCGGCCCGCCGCCAGCGCGACCTGGCCGCGCGGAATGTCCTCGCCGCTGGGGCGCACATTGGCGCCGACCTTCAGGCCGGACGGCAGGATCACGCGCCCGGACTCGTCGATCCGCACGTCTTCCTGCATGAACACGGTGTCGGTGCCATCGGGCATCGGCGCGCCGGTGAAGATCCGCACCGCCTGTCCGGGCTGCGCCGGCTGCGCCGACGCGCCCGCCTGCACCCGTCCGGCAACGGGGAACGCGCGCTCGCCGCTCGCCGGCAGCTCCGCGCCGGATACCGCGTAGCCGTCGACGGCGGAATTTTTGAACGGAGGCAGCGCAAGCGGCGCGACAATGTCGCCGGCCAGGATGCGTCCGTCCGCATCCACCAGGGCGACGGCTTCGGTCTCGCCGACCGGCTTGACCCGCGCGGCGATGATCGCGACGGCCTCATCGACCGACATCATCGGTCCGCCGAATGCGAAGCAGTCGTCCGAAAGCTGCGCCATGATCTCCCTCAGTCGTCGCCATCGACAAGATTTGTTCGACCCGGATCGCGAACTGCGGCGTTATCCTTAAAGCCGGACCGATCGATGGCAGTTCCCGCGACGCGGCGGAGAGTCGCCAGTCAGTCTCCGAACGTGCTTATATCCCCAGCTGCGATGCCATGTGAACCCATCTGGACGTCAAGCAGTGCCCGAGAAAACCACAGCTCCCATCATTGTTCCTGATCCGGACGATCCGCGCCTGACGGAGCGCGTGGTCGGCGTCGATCAGACCGGCGCGCGGACCGAGATCAGGGTGCCGGTCGAGCGGCCGCTGACGCTGTACCTCAACGCGCAGGAGATCGTCACGATGATGACGATCAACGACTACCCCGAATACCTCGCGCTCGGCTACCTGCTGAACCAGAACATGCTCAAATACGACGACGTCGTCACCGAGGTCGAATATGACGACGATCTCGAGGTCGTCGTGGTGCGTACCGCGCACCACACCAATTTCGAGGCCAAGCTGAAGAAGCGCACGCAGACCTCGGGCTGCGCCCAGGGCACGGCGTTCGGCGACCTGCTCGAAGCAGTCGAGAAGGTGGCGCTGCCGAAAGCCGAATTGCGGACCTCCTGGCTCTACCGGATGACGCACACCATCAACACGATGCCCTCGCTCTATCTGGAAGCCGGCGCCATTCACGGCTGCGTGCTGTGCAAGGAGGCAACGCCGGTGTGCTACACCGAGGATGTCGGCCGGCATAATGCCGTCGACAAGATCGCGGGCTGGATCTATCGGCACAATGTCGATCCCGCCGACAAAATCCTCTACACCACCGGGCGGCTGACCTCGGAGATGGTGATCAAGACGGTGCGGATGGGGATCCCGATCCTGGTCTCGCGCTCCGGATTCACGGCGTGGGGCGTCGATTTGGCGCGGCAGGTCGGATTGACGCTGGTCGGGCGCGCCCGCGGCAAGCGCTTCATCGCGCTGTCCGGTGAGGAGCGGATCGTCTACGACCAGAACCTCGACTATGTCGAAGAGGAATCGATGCGTCACAAGCGCAAGGGCGAGACCGACAATGTCTGACATTCCCGGCGTGCTGCTCGCCGGCGGCCTCGCACGCCGGATGGGCGGCGGCGACAAGCCGATGCGCAAGATCGCGGGCCGCACCATTCTGCAGCGGGTGATCGACCGTCTCGCCCCGCAATGCAGCGGGCTGATCATCAACGCCAATGGCGACCCCACGCGCTTCGCCGCGTTCGGCCTTCCGGTCGTCGCCGACGATGTCGCCGACTATCCCGGCCCCCTCGCCGGCATCCTGGCCGCGCTCGACTGGACCGCTGCCAACCGGCCGGATGCGCAATGGGTGCTCAGCGCCGCGGGCGACTGTCCGTTTCTGCCGCGCGACCTCGTCACGCGCCTGGAGCAAGCGCGCGCGGCCGTGAATGCCGAGCTCGCGGTCGCTTCATCCGGCGGGCAGACGCATCCGGTGATCGGCCTCTGGAGCGTGCGCCTGCGGAACGAATTGCGTCAGGCGCTCGTCGTCGAGGACGTGCGCAAGATCGACCGCTGGACCGCGCGCTATCCGCTCGCAACGGTCGAGTGGCCGACCGAGCCGCTGGATCCGTTCTTCAATGCCAATACCGTCGAGGACATTGCGGAAGCCGACCGCCTCGCCGCGCTCGACGGCGGCTAGAGCATTTTCGGTTCTGATTGAATCAGAACCGAAGCTCTAGCTTCTTGTCTTGACGCGTTTTCTTCACGCGAATCGGCGTCCACTTCGCTCGAAAACGCTCTAACGTCCGCCACCCGGATCAGCTCGGCCACGGCGTGTTGCGGATCCGGGTGCGGGCGTTCGGCCTGTGAAATGTGGGATCGCGCTCCGCGACGAAGTCGAAATTGACCGTGCCGAACGTGGTCTGCGGCTTCTTCAGGGCCGAGCAGGTCTGAACCTCGATGAACTCGTTCTTGAAATCGCCGCGGGGCAACGCAGCAAGGACGCCGTCGCGCTGCTCGGCGGTGTAGTCATCGTATCCGACGCCGACGGCATCGACCAATACGCCCGCATTGGTGAGGGCGATTTCCGGCCGCATGTATTGCGGGATGCCGGGCGTGGTGTGCAAGGCGATCGCTTCCCACACCAGGTCCGCCTTGGGCTCGGCGATGCCGTGACTCCTGAGAAATTTGCGCGCCGCATCGGCGCCGTCGACCTCAAACCGTTTCGTCTCGGTATGAAAATGATCGACAAGGCCAAGATCATGAAACAGCGCGGCAACATAAAGCAGTTCAGCGTCGAACTTCAGATTTTGCCTGGCGCCCTTGAGCGCGCCGAACACAAACACGCGGACCGAGTGATTGAACAACATCTCGGTCTCATATTGCCGCACCAACTCGGCGGCCTCCCGCGCGATCTTGCTGTCCGGGATTCGAATGCCGGAAATCGTGTCCGCCATCATCGCACTCCTGCCCTGTGTAGCGTCCCGGATGCATGCACTGGACGGCCAATGGCGTCACGATTCATGCGCGCCGGCACTCCGCTGCAGTGAATCGCACCCCACTACCTAACCCGCGAAGCGGCAACCGGAAGGCCCCTGCCGCATGAAGATTCTGCAGGGAGATCGTGAGGCTGGTGCAATACGGAAAGCGCGATCGGGTTCAGCCGATCGTGCCTCGCCTGATCCAGCCGAAGCCTGACCGGAAGCAGCCGGCACAGGCTCCGCTGGGTCGCGGCGATCAGTGCCCCGCGGCGATCCTGGTCGGGCCGCAGACGTCGTCCGCGTTGTTGCCGTTGTCGTGGCCGCGGCCGTTGTCCTTCATCCGGCCGTGATCGCCATCGCAATTGACGGGAGCGAACGACACGCCGCGATAGACCATGCCGAACGCCGGCGGCACAACCACGTCAAAGGCTTCGTTCGCCGGAAGCGTTGTTGCCGCGACCCTGTCCGTGGTGGTGACGACTTGATTCGGATCGGCGCCAGGCTCGACCGAGTTGCCTACGGTCGACGTCACCGCGAAAATCGTCGCGGTGCCGTCGCGGTTGACGCGGCCGGTGATGTTGCGCAGGCCGCCGGTTGCCGGATCGGTCGGATAGCCGTTGACATGATAGAGCGTGCCGAGGTTCAGGCCCTTCTGCAGCGTGTAGGCAAGGCTCCAGCTGCCGTTGACATAGACCCACTTCTGAAGACCTGCGGTCGGTGACGTGGCAGCGTCGGCGAGATTGCCGTCACCTTCCTGGGCGACATAAAGCGTCGTCGCGTCGGCGAACCAGATGCCAAAGGGATAGAAGCCGTTCGCGCCCGAGTTCGCCGAGGGATTGTTCGGGAAACCCGGAAGAATGCTGAACGCCGTCGAGGCGGCGATCTCGCGGGTCGGCAGCACGCCCGGCTGGCCGACCTGATAGACCGTGTTGATGCCGTTGCTGCCGCTGCCTTTGGTCACGTAAAGCGTGTTGTCGGAGATCGCGAGACCGCGGAAATTATCGTCCTTTCCGGACTTGTCGGCGGCAAAGCCAAGCTGGGCAACCGAGAAGCCGAACTGGAAGCCATTCTTGCTGCCGGGCGTACCCTGCTGCACGCCAACCACGGCGTCGGAACCATCGACACCGGGCGTCGCGAGTTGAACGCCGGTGTCGTTGACGACAAGCACCGGCTGGGTGCCGCTGCCGTTGCCGGCGTTGCCGACCGTGAAATACTGGTCGGCCTGGGTGCCATTGACCTTGTTGGCGCGGATCGCGCCGCGGCCATTGTCGCCGCTATAGACATTGACCTTGGTCCGGTGCAGCGAGCCGTCGAAATCCAGCTCCGCGACCACGCGCGCATGCACACCGGTGTCCGGATTGGTCGGGTCGACGTGGTTCGGCGAATTGGAGTTGGAAACGTCCAGCTGGTTCACCGCCGCGTCGTAGCCCATGAACGTCACGGCCTTGCCGTCGGGCGACAAATGCAGCGACAGTTCAGACTTGGAGCTGAAGCTCGTCACCGCCACGTCCGCCGGGACGGTCAGCGCGCCGATTTCGCGCAGCCGGCGGCCTTCCAGATGAAATTTCTTGATCACCACCGGCGCAGTCACGCCGAAATTCGAATCCACGGCCACGTTGTTGAAGACCCCCGGATAGCGGCCGTCCGCCACAGCCGTCGCGCCGGTCGGCAGCGTCTGGCCTACGGTGACGGTCGATGGGTTGCCCGCATAGACCGCCGTGCTGACCAGCAATTCGTGCGGATTGCCCGCGCTCTGGGACAACGCCGGATGGACCGCAAAAAGCACCGGTGAGAGCGCCGTACCCGCGATCAGGCGCCGGACAATCGCGCGGCGAAATGTTTCCGGAGTTGTTTGCGATTTGGCGATCGATTTGAACATGCGAAGACCCCCCATTCTTTGAAAATTGGAATGGGTTTCCTCATACGGGGCCGATCGCAACACTCGTGTGACAGATTGCCGCACTTCGTGTTCACGTTCCGGAAATCCCGCGGCTCGCGTGTCGCCCGCCGATGGGGGAGACGCCAAAGGGCGATGAGATCGGATCGGATCGTCATCGGGCCTTGGCTCATGGTTCGAGCGTGATCGCCGCGCAAACGTTTAGCGTTGATCGCTTAGCTGGCCCGTCCGCCAACCCAGCCGACCCGATCCGTTTCGATCGCCCGCAGATAGTCCAGCATCAGGCGGCTGGTTGCCGACAGATGCGCGGTGTCGCGGACGACAATCTTCAGCTCGCGCCGTCCCCAATCGTCGCGCAGCGGGATCGCGCGAAGGCCCATGCCGGCGCCGACCACCTCGAAGGCGCGGTCGGGGATCAGCCCGAGCCCCATATTGGCCTGCACCATGCGGCAGACCGCATCGAAGCCGGGCACATTGATGCGCAGCCGCATCGCCTTGCCGGCTTGCGTCGCCGCATATTGCGAACGCAGATAGATCGAGCTCGCGGTGTGCAAGCCGATATGGTCGAAATCGAGCGTCTCGGTGAACAGCAATGTCTCGCGGCCAGCCAGCCGATGGTCGGCGCGCATCACCACCACCAGATTGTCGTAGCGATAATGGAAGGCCTCGAGCGCGCGGCTGTCGGCCTCGGCCGAGCAGATGCCGATCTCGGCCGCGCCCTCCTCGATGCCGCGCACCACCTGCCCGCTCGGCCGCTCCTGCAGATCGACGCGGAGCAATTCATGCGCGGCGAAGAAGGCGGAGAGATCCTCGGGCAGGTATTGCACGATCGCCGAGAGATTGGCGAGCATGCGGACATGGCCGCGCACGCCTTGCGAATATTCCGACAGCTCGACCGCGATCTTCTCGACATTGAGCAGCGTCACCCGGGCGTGGTGCAGCAGCGCCTCGCCCGCCGGCGTCAGCGCCATACCCTTGGCGAGCCGCTTGAACAGCGTAACGCCGAACGCCAGCTCGAAATCGTTCATCCGTTTCGACACCGCCGACGCCGCGATCCCCTCGCGCTGCGCGGCGCGGGTGAGGTTCTGCTCGTCGCAGACGGCGACGAACAGGCGAAGCGTTGTCAGGTCGACCCGGCGCGTCAGCGCGGTCTCCGCCGGCGTGGCGGCGCGCGGAAGGTCTGTCACGATGGAGGAGATCGGCATGGACGGCGTTCCCCGGGAAAGAACGCAGCGTAGCGCTGGAGATGGCGCGGAAGATTCCAAAGCAGTGCGGGATGGAGCGGAATATTGGTAAATGATTCCAACGGTAACCGGAATGATCTAATTTTATTCCAATCTGGCCAACTACCGCCGTCATTGCGAGGCGCGAAGCGACGAAGCAATCCATGTATCAGGAATCGGAGAGATGGATTGCTTCGCTACGCTCGCAATGACGGAGGACTCTCGCTCTAGATCTGCACGCCCGAACGAAAAACGCGGCGCCGGGGCGCCGCGTTTCAACCTGTCGGTCGACCGCGCTCGTCAGCCCGCGGCCTTGGCCGGTACGTCGCGCTGGCGCTTCATCACGATCTTGTTCAGCGCGCCGAGATAGGCCTTTGCGGAGGCGACCAGCGTGTCCGGATCGGCGGCGCGGGCGGTCATCGAGCGACCTTCATGGGCCAGACGCACCGAGACTTCGGCCTGCGCGTCGGTGCCTTCGGTCACCGCGTGCACCTGATAGAGTTCCAGCTTGGCCTCGTGCGGCACCAGGCGCTTGATGCAGTTGAAGACGGCGTCGACCGGGCCGTTGCCCTCGGCCTCCTCGATCTTGATCTGGCCATCGACATCGAGCTTCATGGTCGCGCGCTGCGGGCCATGGGTGCCGGCGATCACGGTCAGCGAGGTCAGCTTGATGCGGTCGTGCGCGGCCGCCATCTCCTGGTCAACCAGCGCCTCGATGTCCTCGTCGTAGATGTCCTTCTTGCGGTCGGCCAGCGCCTTCATCCGCGTAAAGGCATCCTCCAGCTGGTTGGCGCCGAGCTTGTAGCCCATCTCCTCCAGCTTGTGGATGAAGGCGTGGCGGCCGGAATGCTTGCCGAGCACCAGCGAGGACTGCTTCAGGCCGACCATCTCGGGCCGCATGATCTCGTAGGTCGAGGCGTCCTTCAGCACGCCGTCCTGATGGATGCCGCTCTCATGCGCGAACGCGTTACGGCCGACGATTGCCTTGTTGTACTGCACCGGGAACGAGGTGGCCGCGGACACCACCTTCGAGGCGCGGGTGAGCTGCGTGGTGTCGATCTTGTTCCAGAACGGAAACTTGTCGTTCCGCACATTGATCGCCATCACGATCTCTTCCAGCGCGGCATTGCCGGCGCGCTCGCCGATGCCGTTGACGGTGCACTCGACCTGCCGCGCGCCACCGACGACGCCGGCCAGCGAGTTCGCGACCGCCATGCCGAGGTCGTTGTGGCAGTGCACCGAGAAGATCGCCTTGTCGGAGTTCGGCACGCGCTCGATCAGCGTGCGCATGAAGTGGGTGTATTCCTCCGGCACCGTGTAGCCGACGGTGTCGGGGATGTTCACCGTGGTGGCACCGGCCTTGATCACCGCTTCGACGATCCGGCACAGATAGTCCATCTCGCTGCGGGTGCCGTCCTCGGCCGACCATTCGACGTCGTCGATCTGGTTGCGGGCGCGGGCGACCATCGCGACCGAGGTCTCGATGACCTCCTCGGGGGTCTTGTTCAACTTCACCCGCATATGCAGCGGCGAGGTCGCGATCACGGTGTGGACGCGGCCGCGGCGGGCGAACTTCACGGCTTCGGCGCAGCGGTCGATGTCGGCCGGATGGGCACGGGACAGGCCCGCGATCACCGCGTTCTTGGAGCGGCGGGCGATCTCGCTGACCGCCTGGAAATCGCCTTCCGAGGTGATCGGGAAGCCGGCCTCGATGACGTCGACGCCCATGTCGTCCAGCAGCTCGGCGACCTCGAGCTTCTCCTCGAAGGTCATGGTGGCGCCGGGGCACTGCTCGCCGTCGCGCAAGGTGGTGTCGAAAATGATGACGCGGTCCTTCTCGGACTTGTTCGCGGTGGCCATGTCAGAAATTCCTTTAAGCTTGGCGCCCGTCATGTTGCTCCCTGAGCAATTACCTGGGCGATATCAGGGTTCGGTGATCTCGTACAAACCCCTGAGTGCCCAGGCGCAAACGCCCAGCCGGCCCTCAGGGGCAGGTAAGAAGAAGGCCGCCAATAAGCAGGGTGGGCGCTGCGGCAGGGATCGTGGCGGTAGCCAGGGCCACCTCCCCCGAAATCCCATAAATTTGGCCGCGAATCAGCATTGCCAGACCCTGTTGAGCGCCAAAATTCTCGGGCAAAACCATTGACGGTTGGTTGCCGGGACGCGCTGTGCGCCGTCGTTCTAGACGATTATGGCAAGCTGCCGCAATGGGTAAAGATGGTCAGTTGGGTTGACCTATCGTTGCCGCATGGCTGGGGCGCGATCGCCCTCACCTGACTTCCGCCCGGGGCTCAGCTCGTTGCACCGCGGGTATCATCGCCCATGCTCCTCGCCGGACCACAGCCACGTGCCGCAGCATCCAGGTGTGAAGCCAACCAGCGAGGATCACGGACACGATCGTGATCACCAGACCGCCGATCAGGTCCGCGACGTAGTGACCGCCGACGATCGGCGTTGCCAGGATCATGCCCAGATTGACGAGCGTCATCGGGATGCGCAGCCAGCGGATGTTCCAGCTTGCCCAGATCAGGATCAGGGCTGCCGCGCAATGGAAGCTAGGAAACGCGATCAGTCCCTTGCCCTGGAAATTGCGCAGGCTTCTGAGGCTTCCTTCGCGAATCCGGATCAGCTCATCGATCCAGCCGTCGGACGACAGCGGCAAATTCCGGAACGAGGATATCTCGGTATCGCTGAGATGCAGATGGGTCCACGCCGTGGTGGCCGGAACCAGGGCAAAAATCCCAATCGTCAGCAGCAGTGATATGATCGCCGCCAGGATGAATTTCTCAAGCGTCTTGACATCCTTCTTGATGGCCAGCGCCAGGATCACAACATTTGGCAGATAAAAAATCGAGTTATAGAATTCGCTCACGATGCGGACCATCGTGTCCGAGCCCGCGAAGAACCCCGCATAAGCTCTCCAATCATATCCGATCAGCTGATCAGCACGCAGCAATTGGTCGTCGATCAAGGGACGGCCGACTGTCGCGGCGGCATAGGTCAACATCGTCGCGGCGATCGCAACCACCAGATTCTGCGACCAGCAGTTTATGAACAATTGGACGAATTGGATTCGCAGTCCCTTTGTCACGAGGTAGGCGCTGAGCAAGATCGCTGCCATCCCGCCATAGCCGGCCCAATTGACATCGACGTGCCGGAATCCGGACCAATGGAAGGCAGCAAAGCAACCAGCCAGGAACAGCAGGACAGGCGCCCATAGCACGCCCCTCAGTGCGTCATCGTTCGGGTTGTGACTGCCTGTCGCTAAATCTGTGGTTGCCATACCCCCATGTTGCGTCAATTCATTAAGATTGCCTTGCGAGCGGCCGGTACGCGCTGGGAATATCCGCATGCGACAAACATGGGACGCGGCGCCTACTTCTTTGCAGACGTCTTCTCGCCCGCCCCGCCCTTGCCTTCCGCCTCCAGCGCCGCGCGGACGCGCTTGAATTCGCTCAAGTCGGCCTTGTCGACTTCGGGGAATTTCAGGTCGAGCCCGTCGAGGGCGTTGACGATGGTCGAGCCGATCACGACGCGGGCGAACCATTTGTGGTCGGCCGGCACGATGTGCCAGGGCGCCTCTTTGGTTGCGGTGTGATGGATCATGTCCTGATAGGCGGCCTGATATTTGGCCCACAGCTTGCGCTCGGCGACGTCGGCCATCGAGAACTTCCAGTTCTTGGCCGGCTCCTCCAGCCGGTCGAGGAAACGCTGGCGCTGCTCCTCCTTGGAGACGTTGAGGAAGAATTTCAGGATCACGGTGCCGTTGCGCGACAGATAGCGCTCGATCGACGCAATGTCCTCGAAGCGTTCGCGCCAGATGTTCTTGGTCACCAGCTTCTTCGGGATCTTCTGCTTGTCGAGCACTTCCGGATGCACCCGCACCACCAGGCACTCCTCGTAATAGGAGCGGTTGAAGATGCCGATGCGGCCGCGCTCCGGCAGCGCGATCATGGCGCGCCACATGAAGTCGTGGTCGAGCTCCCTGGTCGAGGGCTGCTTGAAGGAGGAAACCTCGCAGCCCTGCGGATTGACGCCCTCGAACACGCTCTTGATCGCGGAATCCTTGCCGGCGGCATCCATGCCCTGGAAGATCAGCAGCAGCGACCAGCGGTCCTGGGCGTAGAGCTTCTCCTGGAAGTCGTTGAGCCGCTTGCGGTTGGCCTCGATGATCTTGCCGCCGGCGTCCTTGTCGATGCCGCCCTTCTCGGCGGTCGGATACGATTTGAGGTGAAATTCGCCCGACCCGTCGAAGCGGATCGGCGCGACGAAGGGCTTCAGTTCATCGGCGAGCGATGGGGACGGTTTGTTGCTCATGGCTTCTCGACGGCTTGCGTGGCGATTTGATCCGGTCGATCACGCTACCAAGAATGCCCTTGGGCAGGAAGATGATGAACAACACCAGCAGTACGCCATAGACCAGATTGTCCCAGCCGACCGCCTTGGTGCCGAAAGAGATGCGCAACACCTCGGCCAGCACGATGGTGATGACGGCGCCGACCGTCGGTCCGAGTGCGACATAGACGCCGCCGACGATCGCCGCGAACACCATCTGCAGGGAGACCGCGATGCCGCTCACCGTGTCGGGCGAGATGAACATCTGGTACTGGCAGTAGAGCGCGCCCGACAGCGCGGTCATCAGCGCGCTGATCAGGGTGATCTTGAGCTTCTCGGCGGTGACGTTGACGCCGGCCGCCGCGGCGGCATCCTCGTCTTCCGAGATCGCCTCCATGGCATGGCGGATCATGCTGCGATCGATCGCGCGCCAGATCACGAGGCCGGCGAGCCAGACCGCGAGCGCGATCAGATACCAGGTGGTCTTGTCGTCGAATTGCAGCGCGAGCAGCCCCTTGCCGCTCGGGGCGCGCTGCGGGGTGTAGCCGAGCGAGCCGCCGGTATAGTCGCGGGTCGCGGTGATGACCTGCAGCACGATGCCCGACAGCGCCAGCGTCACCAGTACGAAATAATGCCCGGTGATGCGGAAGCGGAAGCAGGGATAGGCGACGACGAGCGCGAGCACGCCGGCGGTTGCCATGCTGAGGGGAATGCCGATCCAGGGCGACACGCCGAGATGGTTCCACAGCAGCGCGGTGACATAGGCACCGATGCCCATGAAGCCGCCATGGCCGAGCGAGACCAGGCCGAAGCGCCCCATGATCGACCACGAGGTGTAGGCGAACGACCAGATCAGGATCAGCACCAGCACGTGCAGATGATAGGGATCGCGATGCACGAAGGGCACCGCGACGAGCGCGATCAGCGCGATGATCCAGCCGGCGGCTTGCCTGTTCACGAGCGCCTCGCCAGGAGGCCCGCGGGCCGGATGAACATCATGACGATGAAGAAGGCGAAGGCCAGCACGTAACCCCATTCCAGATCGGAGAACAGGCCGCCGAGCGAAATGATCTCGGCGAACACGAAGGCGGCGATGAAGCCGCCGATGAAATTGCCGAGCCCGCCGAGCACGCAGATCAGGAAGGTGATCGGCCCGAACGACAGGCCGACGAACGGATGCACGTCATATTGCAGCACCAGGAGGCACGCGGCGAGGCCGGCAAGCCCGCCGCCGATCGCCGAGGTGACGAGATAGATGCGCTTGGGATCGACGCCCATCAGCGGCATGATCTGGCGGTCCTGCGCGATGGCGCGGATCGCGGTGCCGGTGAAGGTGCGGGTCAGGAACAGATAGACGCCGATCATGCCGAGCAGCGCGGCAGCGAACGACAGCAATCGCGCGTAGCTGAAATTCATCTCGCCGAGCGCGAGCACCGGCAGGCGGATGCCGAGATTGCGGAAGTCGATGCCGAAGGCGACGGTGGCAAAGCTCTGCAGGATGAACAGCACGCCGCCGGTGGCGAGCAGCTGGTTGATCGGCGGCGCGGTCAGGAGCGGGGCGATCACGAAGAAATGCAGCGCGGCGCCGAGCAGCGCCACCAGCAGGATCACCAGCGGCGCGGCGGCCCAGTATGGCAGGCCGTAATACTGCACGAGATAGTACATGCCGTACATGCCGATCATCACGAGCTCGGCGTAGCAGATCCAGGTTACGTCGATGACGCCGAAGATCAGGTTGAGCCCGAGCGCAAGCAGCGCCAGCACGCCGCCGAGCAGGATGCCGTTGATGACGGCCTCCAGCAGGTAGATGTCGAAGATGTCGAGGAAGGGTTGCATGGTGGCTCTGCCTTAGACCGAGGCGTCACTCGCTCCCGTCATCCTGAGGAGCCGCGAAGCGGCGTCTCGAAGGATGTACGGCTCGGCTGGTGGCCGTCGATCCTTCGAGACGCGGCTAACGCCGCTCCTCCAGCGACAACGGCGTAGCCGTTGCGCGGGGATGACGGGAAACGGGGTGAGCACGCTTGCCAGATGTGATGTCATCATCCTCACACCCCCAAATACGCCTGCTTGATGGTGTCGCTGGCCGCGAGCTCCGCCGCTGACCCGGCGGCGCGGATGCTGCCGGCTTCCAGCAGATAGGCGCGGTCGACCACGCGCAGCACCTGCTGCACGTTCTGCTCGACGATCAGCACCGTCAGCCCGCTTGAGCGGATGCGCTTGACGAGCTCGAACACCTGCTGCACCACGACCGGCGCGAGGCCGGCGGACGGCTCGTCGAGCAGCAGCAGTTTCGGGTTCGACATCAGCGCACGGCCGATCGCGCACATCTGCTGCTCGCCGCCCGACATCGTGCCGGCCATCTGGTGCTGGCGCTCCTTCATGCGCGGAAACAGCTCGAACACGAACTCCAGCCGCTCGGCGTAATGCGCGCGGGCACCGGGCATGTAGGCGCCCATCTTCAGGTTGTCGGCGACGGTGAGCCGGGGAAACAACCGGCGATTTTCCGGCACATGCGCGATCCCGAGGCTGACGATGCGATGCGGGGGCGTCGCGACGACGTTGGCGCCTTCCATCGCGATCGTGCCCCTGATCGGGCGGATCAACCCGGAGATCACCCGCATCAGGGTGGTCTTGCCGGCGCCGTTCGGGCCGATCACGCCGACCGCCTCGCCCGCCTTGACGTCGAGACTGACGTCGAACAGCGCCTGGAAGCTGCCATAGCCCGCGTCGATCGATTTCAATTCCAGCATGCGCTCACGCCCCGATCCGGCGCCGCGCCTGGGCTGCGGCCGCGGCCGCGAGGCTCGCATCCGCATCGGTGCCGAGATAGACCTCGATCACTCTTGCGTCGCCGGCGACATCGGCCGGCAGGCCCTCGGCGATCTTCTCGCCGTGATCGAGCACCATCACGCGATCGACCACGCGCATCAATACGCCCATGATGTGCTCGACCCAGATGATGGTGATGCCGAGCTCGTCACGGATTCGGCGCAGCATGTCGGCGGCCTGGTCCATCTCGGCCTCGTCGAGGCCGCCAAGGCTCTCGTCCGCGAGCAACAGCTTCGGGCCGGTGGCGAGCGCCTTGGCGAGCTCGAGCTTCTTCAACCCGGCGGCGCCCAGGCCCTCGACGCTGCCGTGATGATCGGTCGGCAGCCCGACCATCGCGAGCGCCCGCTCGGCCGCCTCCTCGGCCTTGCCGCGGCTGTGGCGGCCTTGGCCGTAGAAGCCGGCGAGCACGACGTTCTCGAAGATACTGAGGCGATGGAACGGCCGCGGGATCTGGAAGGTACGGCCGATGCCACGGTTGATGATCCGGTGCGGGGCGAGCCCCGCGATCTCGTGGCCGTCGAACAGGATCGAGCCGGAGGTCGGGGGCAGCGTGCCCGAGAGCATGTTGAAGATCGTACTTTTGCCGGAGCCGTTCGGGCCGATCAGGCCGAGGATCTCGCCCTGCTCGACGCGGAATGACACGTTGTTGACGGCACGAAAGCCGCCAAACCGCTTGACCAGGCCTTCGACGGCGAGCACGGCAGTTCCCTTCGCGAGCGAGCTATTTGTAGCTGTAGGTGGTGCCGGCCGGCAGCGGCAGCTCGGTCTCGCGCTGCATCTGGCTCTTCGGCCACACTACATAGGATTTGTCGTCGATATATTGCAGCACCACTGGGAACGAGCGCGCGTTCTGCCCGGCATACTGCTCTCCCTCGCCGTAGAACTTCACGCCATAGCCGAGCATGGTGCCGCCCTCGGGTATGTCGGTGTCGAGCGCGGCCTTGCGCAGCGCATCCGGATCGACGCCGCCATACTTCTTGATCGCGCGTGGCAGCACGTCGTCGAGGAAGACATAGGCATTGGCCGCGCCGATGCCGACATGGGCGGAACGGATCGGCACGCCCGGCTTCATCCGGTCAAACTCCTCGCCGACCATCTTGATGACCGGCGGCAGCTTGGGATCCATGTTCTTCTGGTTGGCAAGCCAGATCGAGATCGGGTCGGTGTTGAAGAGATAGTTGGCGTCGGTGCCGAGCCCTTCCTTCAGCTTTTCGTAGACGCCGTAGCCCGCGCCATGGCCGACGATGGCGCCGAACTTCAATCCCTGCTCGCGGGCCTGGCGGAACAGCAGAGTAATGTCCGGATTGTAGCCGGTGTGGAAGATCACGTCGGGCTTGGCGCGCTTCAGCTTGGTGACCAGCGCCGACAGATCGGGCGCGGTCGCCGAATAACCCTCCTTGAGCACGATGTTGAAACCGGCCTTCTTGGCGCCGGCCTCATTGCCCTTGGAGACGTCGACGCCATAGGCGCCGTCCTCATGGATGATGGCGACGCGGAGGTCCTTCGGCTCCTTGCCGAACTTGGACATCGAGTATTGCGCGATGAAGTCGGTCGTCATCATGCCGTACTGGTTGCCGGCGGCCTGCGGACGGAACACGTATTTGTAGTTCTTGCCGTCGAACACGCCGGAGGAAATGCAGGTCGTGATCCACATGAACTTCTTCATCTGCTCGACCCGCGCCGACACCGGCACGCATTGCGCCGAGGAGAAGAAGCCCATCACCATGTCGACCTTTTCCTGCTCGAGCAGCCGGACGGCCTCGTTGATCGCGATATCGGGCTTGCTCTGCGCGTCGGCATAGACGGCCTCGACCTTGTAACCCTCGACGCCGGCCTTGGCGTAATGGTCGAGCATGATCTTGACGCCGGTGTATTGCAGCTCGGAGCCGCCGCCGGCCAGCGGGCCGGTCAAATCGAAGATCACGCCGATCTTGATCTTCTTGTCCTGCGCATGCGCTGCATTGGCCACACCAAGCGCCGCAAGCGCGACAGATAGACCCGCAAGCCAGCGGGCAGCCCTCCTGACCGGCATGAATCCCTCCCCAGAGATTGTGCACTGCATTTTTTGTTGTCGTGCCGCCCCCCCTATCACAGGGGGAGCGGCCGATGATGTCAAGCGCGATGGCTGCGTCCGCACCGCGCAGGCTTGCGCAAAGTTTCGGCGGAACGGTGCCGACGCGCGGTGCTCGGGCGTGCGCTTGGCGGCAGCAATTTATCCGCGGGGCCGTTCCATGCCGGCCCGTTTGATGGCCGTGAGCAAAATATCGCTGTCCGAGACAAGAAAATCGATCAGGCGCTTGGCTGCTTCCGGCGCTTGCGCGTCGCTGACGATCGCGGCCGTGAAGGTCTGGACCAGCTGGAGATCTGGCGGCAGCAGGCCGACAACTTCGATGCCGCTCTCCTGAACCAGTTCGCTGGTCGGGCCGATCGAGAGATTCGCCTTGCCTGCTCTCAGCGCTTCGGCCGCCTCGGTTCCGCGCGCCTCGAGGGTGAGCCTGACCGTGTCCGGCAAGTTCAACCTGGGGAAAACCTTGTCGCGGACGTACTGCCCGCTCGTGCTGCTCGGCGCCACCACCTCGCCGGCGTCGATCAAAGCCTGCCTGAGCGCGACATTATCGCCGATGTCCGGCCTGGAAGAGCCCGCCCGAACCGCCGCGGCCAAAGGTGCCGTCGCCAGTCCGGCTTCCGATCCCACACGAATTCGGCCATCTTCGATCAGACTTCGAAGTCCCTCACGCGAAAGGATAACCACGTCCGCTTTGGTGCCGTTCGCAAGCTGGTGCCTGATCGTCTTCGGACCGGTGCCCTCCGACGCGCCCGATCCGGTCTGCACCCTGATGCCCGTGCTTCGCTCGAATTCAGGCAGCACGTCGCGGTAGACCGCGGCGAATCCACCCGAAATGATGACCTTGATCGTGTTGGGGCCATCGGCCATTGCCGGTGTCGATGCAGCGGCAGCGGTGCCTTGCTCGGTCATTGCGCATCCTTTGCCTAGGCCGGCAGCTGCGTCTCGATGAACGCGGTGACGAAGCGCGGCATTGCGGGAGTGAGATCGGCGCGGCTGCGCACCAGATGGATGCCGGCAAGCTCGGGATTTGCCTGGCGCGCGAGATTGGCCTCGATCCGCGCCCGCAACGCGTCACCAGGCATATCGACGCACAGGATCTGCATCATCGCAAGCGCAGGCCCGGTGTAGATGCAGTGCCAGTCGGCGTCGCCGCGGCAATCCGACGGCAACAGTCCCGTCTCCTCCTCGAGTTCGCGCATCACGCTGCCGGCGATATCCACCGTCTCGCCCCTGATGTCGTCGAGGTCGGGCGTGCCGGACGGGAAGTAGATGCGTCCGGCATTCGCGGTCTGCTCGCCCATCACCCCGCACACGAAGGCGCCGTCGCTGGCGAGCAGCGCGCCCATGCCAAAACCGTTGAACACCTCGCTGTCCGGAAAGCCCCAGTCGCGCCAGGCGAGGAAGCTCGCGAAATCGGTCTCGAAATAGCGCGCGCTAAGCCGCTCGCCGGAAAAGACCGGATCGCGCCCGAGCAGGACGCGGCCGTTCCACAGGTTCGGGTTCAGCCGCTGCTGCTCGGCGAAATGCGCATCGATCTCGGCGCGCCGCTCGTCCGCAAACGGCCAAGGGCGCCGCTGCAAGGCAAGGTCGAGCGCGGTGACACGACAAATGAGCGGAGACTGCATGTCCGTACGCGTTTACTTTCCGCTTCCGGTGGTCTTCTTGGCCTGATCGACGAACTTGTTGGTGTAGGTCTTGGTGACGTCGATGCCGGCTTTGGCGACATCGGGCGAGCCCTCGCTGAACACCGCGAGCACGGCTTCCGCGCCCTTGGGGTCCATCTTGCCGGTCTCGGAATACATCGGGATCGTGTTCTTCAGGGCCGCGAGATACTGCGCCTTGTCCTTGCCGACGAGCTCGTCGGGCATCTTGGCCATGATGTCTTCGGCGCTGTGCGAATGGATCCAGGCCAGCGTCGCCATGATCGCATTGGTCAGCGCCTGCACCTCCTTCTCGTGGCCGTTGACCCAGGCTGCGGTCGAATACAGCGCGCCGCCGGGATATTCGCCACCGAAGACCGCAAGCGTGTCGTGCTGGGTGCGGGTGTCGCTGAGAATCTTGAGGTCCTTGTAGCTGCCCTGCAGCACGGTAACGGCAGGATCGAGCATCACGGCAGCATCGATCTGGCCCTGCTCCATCGCGGCCACCGCGGTGGCGCCGAGACCGACGCCGATCACGGCGGTGCCCGTAGGATCGAGGCCGTTCTTCTTGAGCAGATACTTCAAGAAGAAATCGGTCGAGGAGCCCGGCGCGCTGACGCCGACCTTTTTGCCGGCAAGATCCTTGATCGAGTTGATCTCGCCGGTGTGCTTCGGCGACACCACCAGCACGAGGCCGGGATAGCGGTCATAGACCACGAAGGCCTGCAGCTCCTGCTTCTTGGCCGCGAGATTGACGCAGTGGTCGAAATAGCCGGAGACGACGTCGGCGCTGCCGCCGAGCACGGCCTTGAGCGCATCCGAGCCGCCCTTGAGGTCGACCAGTTCGACCGCGAGCCCGGCCTTGTCGTATTCGCCGAGTTGCTTGGCCAGCACGGTGGGCAGATAGCACAGGCAAGCGCCGCCCCCGACCGCGATGGTGATCTTGCTTTGCGCCGCGGCAAGGCCCGTGGACAGGGTCAGCGCCAGCAGCATTCCGGCAAGCTTGCCAAGCAGTTTGTTCATGACGTCCTCCGTTCGACTGGCCGGCAAGATAGAGGAGCCGGCAGGCCTTGAGAAGGCGACTTTCCGACAGCTGGTCAAGCCTGCGGGGGCGGCATAGCATCGCGGATACAAGAAAACGCAGAAGAAGCGCCAAAACCATAAGCACCAAGAATACTTCAAGGGAAACATCAAGGGAGGTCTTCATGAATCGTATTGCAACCGCGCTGTCGATCGCTACCGCCTTTGCCGCGGGCTGTGGCATCACCCATTTGCTGCGGCCGGCGCTCGCCGCCGAAAACATCACGGCGCAGGTCATCCACACCGGCGAGATGGAGGGCGACAAGCTCGGCGACGCCAACAAGGTCGGCTTCCGTTCCAAGATGTTCGTCTCCGCCGACGGCGCCACCGTCTCTATCCAGGACGGCAATGTGCCGAAGCACATGCATCCCAACACCAACGAGATGCAGTTCGTCCTCGAAGGCACCGGCACGGTCTGGCTCGGCGACAAGGAAGTGACGGTGAAGCCGGGCGACCTGATCGTGATCCCGAAGGGCACGCCGCATGGCGGCACCAAGCCGAACGGCCGCGCCATCAAGGCCATCGCGATCAAGACGCCGCCGCAGGCGCCGGACGATACCAAGCTGCTGGATTGATTACGGCCTTCCTCAACGTCATTGCGAGCGAAGCAAATCCATCTCTCCGGATAGGCGGACCCATGGATCGCTTCGTCGCTCCGCTCCTCGCAATGACGAAAGTTGCGCGAGCGCCAGTGCCGGTTCCATGACATGACAATTGACAGATAATTCACTTGCTTCGCGTCCGGCCGGTCCATAATATGACGATCGTCATTTCAAAAAGGCTGCACCATGAGCCTCGACGATCACCCCACGGTCAGGACCGTGCGCGCGCGCAGCAGCGAACCGGTCCGCGACGTCCCGGTTTCATCGCAGCTGATCAAGGACATCGCGCGCAGATGCGGAGCCGACGATGTCGGCATCATCGAGTTCGAACGGACCGCCATCGCAGCGCAGCGGGACTTCATTCGCAAGGTCTATGGCCGGACGCGCTCCCTGCTCGCGATCGTCTGCCACATGAACCGCGAGCCGGTGCGCTCGCCCTCGCGCTCGGTCGCCAACGAGGAATTCCACAGCACCTACGATCACGTCAACGAAACTGCGCGTGCCATCGTTCGCGCGCTCGACGAGCACGGCATCCCGGCCTGCAACTCGGTTGCCGCGTTCCCGATGGAGATGGACCTGCCCAGGATCATGATGGTCCAGCACAAGCCGATCGCGGTGGAAGCCGGTCTCGGCCGCATGGGAATCCATCGCAGCGTCATCCACCCGAAATTCGGCAGCTTCGTCCTGCTCGGCACCATCCTGCTCGGATGCGAGGTCGACGCCCATGACCATCCGATCGACTACAATCCCTGCCTGGAGTGCAAATTGTGCGTCGCCGCCTGCCCGGTCGGCGCCATCAAGCCGGACGGCGGCTTCGACTTCCTGTCCTGCCACACCCACAACTATCACGACTTTCTCGGCAACTTCTCGCAATGGGTGGAGAAGGTCGCGGATGCAAAGGACGCAAGGGATTATCGTGCCCGCGTTCCCCGCACCGAGACGCTAAACATCTGGCAATCGTTGTCGTTCAAGCCGGGCTACAAGGCGGCCTACTGCATCTCGGCCTGCCCGGCCGGCGAAGACGTGATCGGGCCCTTCCTGCACGATCGCGACGGGCATTTCTCCGATGTGGTGCAGCCGCTGATCGACAAGGACGAGTACGTCTACGTGATCCCGGATACCGACGCCGAGGACACGGTGACGCGGCGCTTTCCGCACAAGAAGGTCCAGCATGTCACCTCGGGCCGCCATACCGGCAGCCTGCAGGCCTATATCTTTTCGCTCTCGCTCGGATTCCAGCGCGGCAGGGCCCGAGGTCTGGATTTCGTGACGCATCTGCGCTTCACCGGCACGAGCGCGCTGGACATGACCGTTGCGATCAAGGGCAAGGATCTCCAGGTGGTGCCGGGACGGCATGTCGGAGAGGCGGCTCTGACCATCACCGCCGATACCCAGGCCTGGCTGCGCGTGCAGAACCGCGACCTCGAACTGGCCGACGCGATTGCCGCGAAGCTGGTGAGCTACAGCGACGAAGCATTGTTCGCCGCCTACATGCGGTGCTTCCCGCTCTGAGCCGCAGCGTAGATGCGTAGGGTGGCTTACGCCTTCGGCTATCCCACCCTACGCATCCTACTGCGCTGCTTCTTACTGCGCGGAATCGACCAGCTGTTCGAGATCGGCAATCAACCCCGGCCCGGTCGGCTGCCATCCAAGCTTTCTGCGCGTCTGCTCGCTGGAAGCCGCCATGTCGTATGCCGCGAACGTGCCGAGCCAGCCAAAGAAGGCTTGCGCCTCTTGCGGGGCGATGGATTTGACCGGCAGCTTCAGCCGCCGTCCGATCGTTTCGGCAATATCGCGCATCGAGACCCCCTCTTCCGCGACGGCGTGATACCTTGCGTTCGGCTCAGCCTTTTCGATGGCCAGCCGGTAGAGGCGCGCCACGTCGAGAACATGCGCCGCCGGCCAGCGATTTTGCCCGTCGCCGAGATAGGCGCACACGCCCTTTTCGCGGTACACCACGATCAAGGGGGTGATGAGACCCTGCCTGACAGGATCGTGAACCTGGGGAAGACGCATGGCCGACGCGCGGACGCCGTTCAGCGACAGGGCCGTCTGTTCCGACACGCGGGGGAATGGGAAATCCGGCGATATCGTTTGGTCCTCAGTCGCGATCTCGCCGGGCTTGGCCAATCCCGCCAAGCCCCCGGTCACGATCAGCGGCCTGTCCGATCCGGCCAGAACAGAACCCAGCGCTTCGATGGCGCGGCGGTCGATCTCGCAGCTCTTCGCGAAATTGGACCAGTCGTGAACGAAGCCCAGGTGAATGACAGCATCCGACGCGCTCGCCCCCTTGCGTAAGCTATCAAGGTCCTCGAGCGAGCCGCGAAGAACCTCTGCGCCAATGGCAGAGATCGCGTTCGCCCCCTCGTCCGAACGGGCCACACCAAGAACCTGATGTCCGGCGGCGATCAGGTCCTTGACGACGGGAGTGCCGATGAATCCGGTGGCACCAGTGACGAACACACGCATGAGGAAGTCTCCAGGTTTCGTTGGAGACAAATCTGGCCCTGCGCGCTATCCTGTTAAAGTAGTGACCTTATCATGGTATAATAGCTAACAGGATGAGCGAACCGCTCGCCCAAGAGAACCTGCTCGGCGCCTACCTGAAGGACCGCCGCAGCAAGCTCGATCCGGCCGTGTTCGGCTTTCCGCCGGAGCGGCGGCGCACGCCGGGCCTGCGCCGCGAAGAGGTGGCGCAGCGCGCCAACATCAGCGCGACCTGGTACACCTGGCTCGAACAGGGCCGCGGCGGCGCGCCCTCGGCCGATGTGCTCGACCGCATTGCGCGTGCGCTGATGCTGACCGATGTCGAGCGCGAGCATCTGTTCCTGCTCGGCCTCGGCCGCACGCCCGAGGTGCGCTACCAGAAGAGCGAAGGCGTCACCCCCCGGCTGCAGCGCGTGCTCGACGCGCTGGAGCCACGCCCCGCCGTGATACGCACCGCGACCTGGGATATCGTCGCCTGGAACCGGGCCGCGACCGTGATGCTGACGGACTACGGCTCCCTGCCGCCGCGCGAACGCAACGTGCTGCGCTTCATGTTCCTCGATCCGCGCGTCCGCGCAGCACAACATGACTGGGCCAGCGTGGCGCGCTTCGTGGTCGGCGCCTTCAGGGTGGACGCGGCACGTGCCGGTGCCGCAGCCGAGGTGCAGCCGTTCGTCGACGAGCTCTGCCGGCTCAGTCCGGAATTCGCGGCGCTGTGGCGCGACAACGACGTGCGAACACACGGCGAAGGCGTCAAGCAGCTTCGGCATCCGATCCTGGGCCCGGTCAAGTTCGAATATTCGGCGTTCGCGGTCGACGGCCGGCCCGACCTCAGCATGATCGTCTACAATCCGATCGACCCCGAGGTGACGGAGAAGATTCGCAGGTTGATGAACGCCGCACCGGCGAAATGAACGGACATGATCGTCGGCGCCGTTCACGTAGCGAAACGCGAATTGAAGCGCTCCTTTGATACAACCTATGGTATAGTGCGCCACCACCGAGCCAACGGTGGATGGGAGAAGATAGCCATGAAAGCCTCGTCACTTTGCGTCGCAGGCCTAGCTGTCGCGATCTTTTCGATTGCATCTGCGAATGCTGAGAACAGGCGCAAACTCATCACGCAGGCCGCCGCGGAAACACACCCGTCTGGTTGCTCCGTCACCAGCAGTTGGCCCAATCCGGCGCCGGTGCCGTGCGCGCCACGTCTCGTCCAACGTTTCCACAGTTACAACGAATGCCGGGAATTCCTGCTCAAGTTAGGCCACGATAGCTGGGGCACCTCATGGTGGTGCACCAGTCAAGGATACAAGACCTGATGCTTTCGCGTCGCGAATGCGGAGAGGCCACCAACGCTGGCGGCCTCTTTCGTTCGGGACGCGGCAAGCTTGTGCCCTAGTCCCGCGTCACCGGCGTTGGCCGCCACACCAGCAGCCGATTCTCGACCATCGTCACGCCCATGTCGATCAGGATGACGAAGGCGGACAGCACGAACATGCCCGCGAACACGCCGGCGACGTCGAAGACGCCCTCGGCCTGCTGGATCAGGTAGCCGAGGCCGGCTGCGGAGCCGAGATATTCGCCGACCACCGCGCCGACCACCGCGAAGCCGACCGAGGTGTGCAGCGAGGAGAACATCCAGGACAGCGCCGACGGCCAGTAGACGTGGCGCATCAGCTGCCGCTCGTTCATGCCGAGCATGCGGCCATTGTCGAGCACCGTGGTCGGTACTTCCTTGACGCCCTGGTAGACGTTGAAGAACACGATGAAGAACACCAGGGTCACGCCGAGCGCGACCTTGGACCAGACGCCGAGCCCGAACCACAGCGCGAAGATCGGCGCCAGAACCACGCGCGGCAGCGCATTGACCATTTTCACATAGGGATCGAACACCGCGGCGACGCGCGGCTGGCGCGCGAACCAGAAGCCGACCAGAATGCCGCCGGCCGAGCCGATCACGAAGGCGAGGATGGATTCCCACAACGTGATCGCGAGATGCTTCCAGATCACCCCGGTCGAGAACCATTTCACGATCTGGCTGAAGACGTCGACCGGATTGGAGAAGAAGAACGGCGGCAGCAGCACCTTGCCGAACACCGGCACGGTGGAAAAGACCTGCCACAGCGCCAGCGTGACGACGGCGACCAGAACCTGCAAGGACAGCAGCGTGACGCGCGACATCAGGCAGCTCCCGCCTGCGTCGACTGGACATAGCCCTTCATCACCTCGTCCTTCAGCACACCCCAGATCTCGCGGTGCAGGGCATGGAAATCCTTCTCCATCCGGATCTCGGCGATGTCGCGGGGCCGCGGCAGCGTGATGCGCCAGTCGCCGATGATGCGCGCGGAAGGACCGGCCGACATGATCACGACGCGATCGGCCAGCGCGATCGCTTCCTCGAGATCGTGGGTGACGAACAGCACCGCCTTGCGGTCAGCGCTCCACAATTCCAGCAGCAGATTGCCCATGATCTGCCGGGTCTGGGCGTCCAGCGGACCGAACGGCTCGTCCATCAGGAGGATCTTCGGATCGCGGATCAGGACCTGCGCCAGCGCGACGCGCTTGCGCTGGCCGCCCGAGAGCATGTGCGGATAGCGATTGGCGAAGGCGCCGAGCCCGACCGAGGTCAGCCATTTCTGCGCGCGCGCGAGCGCCTCGGCGCGCGGCGTGCCTGATATCTCGAGCCCGATCGCGACATTGTCGATCGCGGTCTTCCAGGGGAACAGTGCATCGGCCTGGAACAGGTAGCCGGCATCACGGTTGAGGCCGCTCAGCGGCTTGTCGAAGATCCTTGCCGTTCCGGCCGCGGGCTTGAGCAGCCCGGCCGTGACATTAAGTAGCGTCGATTTCCCGCATCCAGTCGGTCCGACAATGGCGACGAACTCGCCATGATCAACCGAAAGATTGGCCTGTTCGACCGCGGTATAGACGCGTCCATCCGCCAACCGAAACGCCACCGTCGCACTGTCAAGCGCGACCGCCGTCGGCTCCGTCATCGCCACGCATCCCTCCCGAACTTTCCGAGATGGCTTAGCGGTTCGGGCGGGCAAGTCAACGCAGGAAGATGGCCTAGCAAACAAGGCTGTGGTCACGCGATTTTCAGACAGGCCAGGGTTGCTCAATTGCGCAACCGGGTTGCGCATTGCGCCGACATCGTCGAGGCTGCGGGCCAAAGCGACGGACAAGGAGACAATCATGCGGATCGCAGTGGTGGGCGCCGGAGGCGTCGGGGGCGGCTTTGGTGCGGCGCTCGCGCATGCCGGCGCGGACGTCACCTTTATCGCGCGCGGCGCTCATTTGGCCGCCATGCGCAGCGAGGGGCTGAAGGTTCAGGGCGGCCGCGGCGAAACCCATCTGGTCCCGACCCAGGCGACCGACGATCCGGCAAGCGTCGGCCCCGTCGATATCGTGCTGTTCTGCGTCAAGCTGTGGGACGTCGAGAGCGCCGGCCAACACATCAGGCCGATGGTCGGCCCCGACACCGCGGTGATCCCGCTGCAGAACGGCATCGACGCGCCCGACAGGCTGGTCCCGATCCTGGGACGCAACGCCGTGATGGGCGGCGTGGCGCAGATCTCGGCCTCGATCATCAAGCCTGGCGTCATCAACCAGGTCGGCACCTTCATGCGCATGATCTTCGGTGAGCTCGACGGCCGCATCACGCCGCGCGGCAAGGCGCTGCTCGATCTCTGCCTGAAGGCCGGCTTCGACGCGACCTTGAGCGAGCAGATCAACACCGAGCTCTGGATGAAGTTCGTCGGCCTCGCCACCAATGCCGGCATGACCGCGGTCACGCGGCTGCCGATCGGCAAGCTGCGCGACGATCCCGATTTGCGCCCGCTCTTCGTATCGGCTTGCGAGGAGATCATCACCGTCGCGCACGCCAACGGCATCAAGCTGCCGCCGGATGCGCTGACGAAAGTGCTCGACTTTATCGGACACGCGCCACTTGCGATGAAGGCCTCGATGGCGCTCGATCTCGAGCGTGGCAACCGGCTCGAACTGCCGTGGCTGAACGGCAAGGTGGTGGAGCTCGGCCGCAAGCTCGGCGTCCCGACGCCGACGCACGACATGCTCTATGCGGTGTTGAAGCCCTATGCGATGGGCGCGCCGTCCTGATAGCCCAGCAGAACCGAAATCTGCCGCCCGGCCTCGCGCACCAGCTTTGAATATTCCAATAGCTTCCGCTCGTCGATGCGCGCGCTCGGTCCGTAGAGGCCGACCGAACCGACCACCTCGCCGCGGTGATCGAAACACGGCGCGGAGACAGCGACCGCGCCGGCGAAGATCTCGCCATGGCTGGTCGCATAGCCGTTGCGCCGCGCAAAGCTCAGCGCGTCCTCGAGCCGCGCACGGTCCGCGCTCTTTGCAATGCTGGCAAGAAGCGCGGCTTGCCGCTTCGGGTCCATGAAGGCCAGCATCGCCTTGCCGGTCGATCCCTGGATCAGGCTCAGACTGTGGCCGACGCCGCGGCTGATCGAGAGCACGTGACGACTCTCGCATTCGAGGATGCAGATGCCGCGATCGTCCTGCTCGCGGAACAACGCTGCGGTCTCGCCGGTCGCCTCGCGCAGGCCTTCGACGACCGGGCGGGCGATCGCGACCACCTCGAGACCGTTTAGCCAGACATGGGCCAGCTTCATCACGCCGTGCGACAACCGGAAACGCTGTGGGTCGCCTTCGGCCTGGATCAGGTCGCGCTGCGCCAGCGTCTGTAGCAGGCGATAGAGCGTCGGCCGGCTCAGCCTGACCCGCTTCTGGATCTCGATCACGCTCATCGCCGGCTGATCCGGCGTGAAGCATTGCAGAATCGCGATGGCGCGGTCGACCGCCCGCACGCCTGACGCCCCCTGCTCCGCGTCGTGAACTTCCGCCCTCGGTTTCTTTGCCATCCGTCCACATCCGCAAATTCGGCAGGGCGCGCTGCATCCAGCGCGCTTGACCAATCGGCCCGCGCGGATACGATGGCAAATTATGAGAATAATGTCCACTAGATGGACATGTGAAAATCGACGGGAGGATTGGAATTGCTGGAGACAAACGCCTCGCGCAGACGGGCCGCCGCCGCGATCGCCACCCTGATGCTCTCGACGCCGCTGGCGTACGCCGCACCCGACGGCTCAGGCATCTCGGACGGCGTGGTGCGGATTGCGGTGCTGGGTGACTACGGCAGCGGCCGCGATCTCGGCGGGCCGGGCTCGGTGACCGCGGCCAAGCTTGCCGCTGAGGATTTTCACAACAAGGTGTTGGGCAAGCCGATCGAGATCATCTCGGCGGATCACCAGAACAAGCCCGACGTCGCGGTCGGGATCGCGCGGCAATGGTTCGACGTCGAGCATGTCGACGCGGTGACCGATCTCGCCGTGAGTTCGGTCGGACTCGCGGTCGCCGGCCTTGCGACGCAGAGCAACCGCACCGCGCTGGTCTCGGGCGCCGCGACGTCCGATTTGACCGGCGACAAATGCTCGCCCGTCGTCACGCATTGGGCAGACGACACCTACGCACTGTCGGCCGGCCTGGTCGGCGAGCTGAGCCGCCGCGTCGGCAAGGAATGGTTCTTTGTCGCGGTCGACTATTCGTTCGGCAGCGCGATGGTGAAGGACGCCTCGCGCGCCGTCACCGATGCCGGCGGCAATGTGCTCGGCGCGGTGCGCTATCCCTTCAACACCACCGACTTCTCATCCTTTTTGCTGGCCGCGCAGAGCTCCGGCGCCAAGGTGGTGGCGCTGGCCGGAACCGGTGCCGACACCGTCAACGCGGTCAAGCAGACCCACGAATTCGGCCTGCAACACGGCGGGCAGACCATCGTCGGCATGCTGACCTTCATCTCCGACGTCCATTCGATCGGCCTGCGCGACGCGCAGGGCATGTACATCGCGTCCCAATATTACTGGGATGACGACGACGGCACCCGCGCCTTCGCCAAGCGCTTCATCGAGATCGAGAAGCGCGAGCCGACCAAATTGCAGGCCGCGACCTACGCCGCCGTGCGCCATTATCTGAAGGCGATCGAGGCCGGCGGCAGCGACGAGGCCAAGGCGGTCAATGCCGAGATGCGCAAGCTGCCGGTCGATTTCTTCGGCCGCCCCGCGCACATCCGCAAAGACGGCCGCGTCGTCTACGACCTCTCGCTCTACCGCGTGAAGAAGCCGGACGAGAGCAAATATCCCTGGGACTACTACCAGAAGATCGCGGCCATCCCCGGCGACAAGGCGTTCCGCCCCGAGGGAACGGGCGGCTGCAAGCTCGACAAGTAGGACGCACCATTATCGCCGCGACGCGCGGTCGCGCATGCAAGATCAAGGAGGAGCCGATGCCGCTTCGCAACGATTTCGATCAGCTTGTTGACGTCAAGGGTGGCTTCATCAGCCGCGAGATCTTCGTGGACGCCGATATCTATCGGCAGGAGCTCGACAAGGTCTTCACCCGTGCCTGGCTGCTGGTCGGGCACGAAAGCCTGGTGCCCAATCCCGGCGATTTCTACACCTCGCGGATGGGCGAGGAATCCGTGATCCTCTGCCGCGACAAGAAGGGCGAGATCCACGTCTTTCTGAATTCGTGCCGGCACCGCGGCATGAAGGTGTGCCGCTACGAGCAGGGCAACACGTCGCTGTTCACCTGCCCCTATCACAGCTGGACCTACACCACCGACGGCAAGCTGCAGGGCGTTCCGCTGCACCGGACGCTGTACGACGGGGTGCTCGACCGCGAGGCCAACTCGCTGGTCTCGGTGGCGAAGCTCTGCAACTACAAGGGCTCGATCTGGGCGACCTGGGACAAGGATGCGCCCGACTTCATCACCTATCTCGGCGATGCCAAGATCCATCTCGACCAGGCGCTCGACTGCCGCGACGGCCGCGAGGGCGGCTCCGAGGTGATCGGCGTCCACAAATGGGTGTTCCCCGCCAACTGGAAATTCGCCGCCGAGAATTTCCTCGGCGACACCTATCACAATCCGAGCCATCGCTCGGTTGACCTGATCGGCATCGGCCCGAGCGCTGCCGCCGGCAAGAAGGGCCGCCGCGACGACGAGCTGGAGAAGGCGCAGCACGTCTGGATCAGCTTTCCGGAAGGCCATGGCGTGCACAGCGCGATCCAGCCGGAGGCCAATGAATACATCGAGTCCTTCCTCGACAACCCGATCCTCGAAAAATACTTCCGGCACTGTTTCGAGGAACGCAAGCGGCGGCTCGGCGAAGGGGCGCGGCTGCTGCCGTTCGTCGGCACGATCTTCCCCAACACCTCCTATCACGGCCGTCAGCCGCGCGGACTTTGCGCCTGGCATCCGCACAGCCCGACCTCGACCGAAGGCTGGCGCTTTTTCCTGGTCGACAAGGATGCGCCGAAGGAAGCCAAGGAATATCTGCGCCGGTACTACATGCGCTACTCCGGCCCTGCCGGCATGACCGAACAGGACGACATGGAGAACTGGCTCTATGCCACCGCGGCGAGCACCGGCACGGTCGCGCGGCGCTATCCCTTCAACTATCAGCAGTCGATGGGCGCCTACGTCACCGATCATCCGCTCGGCGGCGATGTCTCGACGCAAGTCACCGAGCAGATCGCGCGCGGCTTCTATCGCCGCTGGACCACCTACATGCAGGGCGGCGACTGGCACGAGTTGCTCGGATCACCCGCTGGCAACCGGCAGGCCGCAGAATGACCGCGCCCGCAAAAACCGTCCTCGTCAGCGGGGGCACCTTCGGCATCGGCCGCGCGATCACGCTCGGCCTTGCGCGGCGCGGCCACGCGGTGGTCGCCTTCGGTCTCGAGGCGGCGCAGGTCTCGAGTACCGCGCAGAACGCCATTCCGGCCCTGCGCGAAGAGCTTGATCGCGAAGGGCTCTCCGCCGAATTGATGGAAGCCGATGTGTCGCAGGCCGGCGATGTCGCCGAGGTGGTCGCGCACGCGATGGCGCGGTTCGGGCGCATCGACGGCGTCGTCAACAACGCCGCGATCGGCCCGCTCGGCACGGTGCTCGACACCGACGAGGCGCTGTTCGACCGGATCATCGCCGTCAATCTGAAGGGACCGTATCTGACCAGCCGCGCCGCGATCCCGCACATGATCGCGCAAGGCGGCGGCTCGATCGTCAACATCGGATCCGGCGCCGGCTGGGGCAAGCCGAACATGGCGGTCTACAGCGCGAGCAAGGGCGGCGTTGTCGCGCTGAGCGCAGCGATGGCCTACGACCTCTTCCACCAGCGCATTCGCGTCAACACCGTGATTCCCGGCGGCGGCGGCATCGTCAGCGGCATGAGCCTCGGTCGTGTCGGCGGCGATGCGGCGCGTTTCGGCAAGGGCGCGCCGGGCACCGCCGCGGGCCGCGTCGCCGCCGGTGACGACATCGCCAATGTGGTCGCCTTCCTGCTGTCGCCGGAAGCCGAAACGCTGTCCGGCACCGTGATCGATGTCGGCTGCTTCGCCCAGCAGGGCGGACCGATTCCGCCCAAGCCGGCGCTCTGACAACCCCTGCGATACCTGATGAGGAGATAGCGATGACGACGACCGTTCAGGATCAGGACCAACAACAACACGCCGGCAACGCTGCGATCGAGCGATCGGCGGCCTACTACCGGCTGAAGGCAGATGTCGAGGATTTCTACTATCATGAGGCCGATTTGCTCGACGACCGGCGCTTCCGCGACTGGCTCGAGCTACTCACCGATGACATCAGCTATTTCATGCCGATCCGCCGCAACGTGAAGTTCGGCCAGCAGGCCGCGCGCGAGAACACCAAACGCGGCGAAGGCATCAGCTGGTTCGACGAGGACAAATGGACATTGACCAAGCGGGTCGAGCAGATCCTGACCGGCGTGCACTATGCCGAGGAGCCGCTGTCGCGCATCACGCACATGGTCAGCAATGTCCAGATCAAGGGCGCGCGGCCGGATGTCGACGCGGCGCGCGAGCTGGATGTCACCAGCCGCTTCCTCGTCTACCAGAACCGCGTCGAGTATGAGACCTACATCTTCGTCGGCCGCCGCAACGACACGCTGCGCCTGACGGACACTGGCTGGAAGATCGCGCGACGCGAGATATTGCTTGAACAGAATATCCTGCTGGCCAAGAATCTCACCACGTTCTTCTAAGCGAGGCCAGGTCTGAGCTAGGTCAAGGGCAGCAAGGGTAGCGATGATTGACGTGATGGCGATCAAGGTGGGGACGCGGCTGAAACTGGAGGCCGGCGTCGTCGCCGAAGTGGTGGAGAACATGGACGATGGCCAGTGGCTGCAGGTGCGCTATCTGGAGTGCCCTGCCCGGCCCGCCGACGTTGGCACGGTGGAGCTGTGCCACGCCCAGGACGTCATCAAGGTGCTCAGCGAGTAGTCCCAGTCAACGGACCGACGATCATGCTGCGATTTGAATACATGCCGAGCGATTTTCATCCGCTGTTCCTGTTCCTCGGCGAAGCTGCCGATCTCGCCGCCCTGGCAATGCTGCTGCGGCGCTTTGCCGAAGACCCGCAGACCATTGCCGTCGCGGAGCGGATTCCCGGTGCCGTCTCACGCGACGCGCTGGTGCTGGCGCCTGCCGACGACGAATTCGGCATGCGCGATCTCGGCGGCCGCTTTGCCTGGAAACTGACCGATTGGCAGGCGGAGCGGATCGCCGAGCGCATCGAGCTGTTAACCCCTGAGGATAACAAGTCCGGCTCGGAGATCGTCGAGATCGGCAGCGTCGGCGAGATCCCGGTCAAGCTGTCGCGCGGCGAATTCACCGACGACTTCCTGATCACGCGCAGATAGCGGAGTTCGCGTGAGTACACACCGCAGGCCAAAGGTCCTGATTGCCGGCGCCGGGATCGGCGGTCTCGTCGCCGGATTGTCGCTGCTACAGCGTGGCATCGAAGTCGAGATCTTCGAGCAGGCGTCCGAGCTGCGCGAGCTCGGCGCCGGTGTCCAGCTCAGCGCCAACGGCACCAGCGTCCTGATCGCGCTCGGCCTCGAGCAGGAGATGCAGACCATCGCCTGCGAGCCCTCGGGCAAGGAAATCAGGCTGTTCAGCACCGGGCGGACCTGGAAACTGTTCGACCTCGGCGCCTCCTCGCGCGCGATCTATGGCGCGCCGTACTGGATGGTGCATCGCGGCGACTTTCACCGCGTGCTGGTCGACGCATTCAAGGTTCGGGCGCCGGGGCGGCTGCATCTTGGCAGCCGCTGCACCGGATTTGACCAGGACGGCGACGGCATCTGGCTGGACTTTGCCAACGGCGAGCGTCGGCGCGGCGACGTCGTGGTCGGCGCCGACGGCGTGCACTCCGAAATTCGCCGGCAGATCGGCGGCGACACCAAGCCGTTCTTCTCGGGCGTGGCCGCCTGGCGCGGGCTGGTGCCGATGGAACGGCTACCGGCGAGCCTGCAACGCGACGTCGGCACCAACTGGATCGGCCCGGGCGGCCACGTCATCACCTATCCGGTTCGCCGCGGCGAGCTGTTGAACTTCGTCGGTATTTTCGAGGGTGAGAGCTGGTCGGTCGAATCGTGGACCGAACGCGGCACGCGCGAGGCCTGCAGCGGAGCCTTTGCCGGATGGAATCCAGAGATCCACACCATTATCGCGAGCCTCGATATTCCCTACAAATGGGCGCTGCTCGGCCGCGACCCGCTCGATCGCTTCGTCGTCGGGCGCGCCTGCCTGCTCGGCGACGCCGCGCATCCGACGCTGCCGTTCCTGGCCCAGGGCGCCAACATGGCGATCGAGGACGGCATGGTGCTGGCGCGCTGTCTTGAAGGCTTCCCGCCCGAGGAAGCGCTGCAGCGCTACCAGACCGCACGGCTGACGCGGACGAACGCGATCGTGGTGAAATCGGCCGAGAATGCCAGGCGCTTCCATAATCCCGCGCTCGCCGACGCCGAAGGCGCCGATGCCTATGTCTCGCGCGAATGGCAGCCGGACCGGGTGCGCGAGCGCTATGATTGGCTGTTCACCTACGAAGCCTTGCGTGTGCCGCTTTGACGGGATGAGTTTCGCGGGCCCGCCTCACTGAACGGGATGGCGTCCGCGGCGCACCGGACGTTCCGGCGGTGGTGGCGGAGGAGCGAAGAAGGGATTGACGATGCACATCGCAGAGAGACCCGATGCGGTCGCCTGACACTGCGGGATCGAGGTGTAGCTGCAATCGATGTGGTCTCCGGCCATCGGCCCGTTATAGAGATGCAAACAGACCGGATAGTTCGGATCATAGGCCTGTCCGGCGGCAGGTCGGGCCAGCGCGACCGCGAACGCAGCGATCGCGAAAAGTTTCAGGCGCATCGGATTCTCCTTATTGCTCGGACCGTTTCCTCACAACTGCCGGAGTTAGTCAACCGCACTGGGGACACGACGGCCATACAGTCTTGAGCGACGGCAGGCGGCAAGCCTGAGCGCGCTAGTTGGCGGACTGGCGTTGTCGCTGCCCCCGTTGCTTTGGCGGCTTTTTCGGACCTTTGTAGAACGGATTGACCGAACACGTCGCGGAGCGTCCCGAGGCCGTCGCCTGGCACTGCGGAAGCGACGTGTAGCTGCAATCGATATACTCGGGCGTCAGCCTGCCGCCATAGACTTCCAGGCACACTGGATAGTTCGGATCGTACATCTGTGCGGCGGCGGGCCCGGCGATGCAAACGCCGACGGCGGCGATGATGATGAATTTCAAGCGCATCGAATTCTCCTCAAGCCTCGTCCGGAACGCAGGGCCCGGCTATCGTTGCTCGTCGGTCGGCTTGCCGTCGCCCTCACCGAGGCATCGGATCATGAAGGCCGTCGTGTCCCGCGGCAGCACTTGCGCGGCGCGCGCCTTGAGACGGCATTCGAGCTGCGCGATCTGGCGCGCCCGCTGCCGTTCGGACGGCAGCGTCGATTGCCGCAACCGCCGCAACGTCATCGGCGAGCCGTCCGACTCGAAGCTCAGCTCGTATTTCTTGCCGTTCTGGTCGGTGGCGGCGCAGGTGATGGTGGACACCTGCCGCGTGATGAAGCTTCCGACCTGACGGCATGAGCCCGTCGACATCTCGACCAGCGGCACCGGCAGACCATCCACCCGCGGGCGGTCGCTGGACTTCAGCAACATGCGGTCGACCGCGAGCTCGAACAGATTGTCCTGGGTGCGCTCGGTGCTCTCGCCGGAAAACGAGATGATGTGGCTCTTGTCGGCGGGATCGTCGAGCACCACGGTGAATTCGGAACGGCCGCGCAGGGTGTGAAAGTAAGCGACTGCCTTGCAGGTGTAGCTGCGGCCCGCAACGGTGACATTGCGGCAAGTGCCGGACATCAACGCGTACAGGTCGACGTCGTAGACCGGACCGGCGGCAACGGCCAGCGCCGGCCAGCAGAGAACGGCAGCCGCAATCAATTGAGCGAAACGGGAGATCATGCTGAAGCGGTCGAAAACACGGTCGCTGGAGGGGTCCATGGCGCAAGGTCGCTGATTTCCACGGACTGTGCAACGACGAAGCAGGCCTAAATGTGGACACCACGCGAACGGCTGGGGAACGCAGCACAATCCGTGCTGAAAGGCCGCGGCGTCAGATTTGCGGGCCGGACAGTGTCACCTCGCGCTCGGCGCGGAACACGTTGCTATAGAGGTTCGCGATCCACTGGCGGCCGCTTGCCGTCATGTTCAGGCAGTTGATGGCGCCCTGAATGTGCGGCGCAACCATGTTCCAGTAGAATTGCGGATAGCGGTCGACGATATCGGCCGGCGACTCATAGCCGAGCTGGCGGTTGATGCCGACCTCCTCGAACTCGTGATAGAGCGCGTTGGCCTTCCTGATGTAGTTGGGATCGCCGAGCTGACCGATGAAGTCGGCCGCCCGGACGATCGACGCCTCATCGTCATATTGCTGGCCTTCGGGCGCCGGAAACCGCGTGCCCTCGATGTTGCGCGCGACGCGCTCGCGATCGAGCGGAAGGACGGCCTCGAGCCTGTCGAGCACATACAGCTTCGAGCGGTCGACATGATACGGCATCAGGCCTGCATCCGACGAGCCACGCGGCAGCACCACCTTGTTGCCGGAGGCATCGATGACGTAGCCATCGGGTCCATCGCCTTTCAAAAGACCGCGCACATAGCCGATGTCGTGAGTCAGGCAGGCGATGATGGTGTGGGTGTAATCCTCGGCGGTGACGTGGGTGTGCAGCGCGCGGCCGCGGATGATGTCATGCCCGGCGAGCGTGACCAGCATGGTGTGCTCGACGTTGTGGTAGAGAGCGTCGCTGTTGCCGATGCATTCCAGCGCGATGCGCGCGGCTGCCGGCAGGAGTTCGCCGAAGCGCGCCTGCGAAGCGCCGAAGGTGCGGCTGACATGCGTGGCGAGAAACTTCTCCAAAGCACCTGCCGCCAACTCAGGTAACGTCATCATCGATGCAGCCCCCGACCGCGCAACGTTCCTCGCTTGCCCCGATCTCACGCCGTAGTTGGGCAGCGACTATAGCGTATCTACGGGCGTGCGGCTACGCGCTGACGGGCGTGACGATTCGCTCCGGCCGTACTTTCCCGGTCTTGTCGGCTGCGACGCCAGAGCTGCTGATAGTGGCATGAACCCTGCATGATTCGGGTCAGACCGGGTTAACCCCACTGATAAAGGCCGTCATGCTCGTTACGCTCGTCGCCATCCTCTGCAATGCTCAACTCTGCATGGAAAAGGTCGTCACCACCAGTGACCAATCCGGCATCACCATGGGCGCCTGCGCAGTGAATGCGCAGATCGGCATCGCCGATTGGCTCGCCAAGGGGCCGTATCACGAATGGCACCTGCAGAGCTATAAATGCATCATGGGCAAGTACGTACCCAAGAACGAAGTGTGATGTGTGCTCACAGCCCCGGACGGGGCTGATCCGCTTCGACCGGAACAGCCTGCGAAACCACCGCGCAGGCGCCCGCGCCTCGAGTCAAAGTCCAATTTATGGGCTATCACTGTCGTTAACGACGGTGAGACATGAGGTCGCCCTGGAATGCCCGCAACGCCGCTGATTGCCTATGCGCATGTCGGCAAGAGTTTTGACAGTGGTCGCGTGGTGGCGGTCGACGACGTCTCGCTTGACGTGGCCGAGGGTGAATTCCTGGCGATCGTCGGCGGCTCGGGCTCCGGCAAGACGACGCTGCTGAGGCTCGCCAATCGACTGATCGAAGCCGATCACGGCCGGATCGCGGTCGAGGGTGAGGATGTCAGCCGCATCGACCCGATCCTGCTGCGGCGCCGCATCGGCTATGTCTTCCAGAGCGGTGGGCTGTTTCCGCATCTGTCCGTCGCCGACAACATCGGCATCACGCCACATCTGCTCGGCTGGACGCAGGCGGAGATCTCGGCGCGGGTCGATGAACTGCTCGACCTTGTGCGGCTCGACCGCTCACAATATCGCGAGCGTTTGCCGCACGAACTCTCCGGCGGCCAGCGTCAACGCATAGGCGTCGCGCGTGCGCTGGCTGCGAAGCCGCGCATCGTGCTGATGGACGAGCCGTTCGGCGCGCTCGATCCGCTCACCCGCGACGCGCTCGGCGACGATTATCGAACGCTGCATCGCGAGCTCGGCCTGACCACGGTCATGATCACCCACGACATGACCGAGGCTTTGCTGCTGGCCGATCGTGTCGCGGTGATGCGCGGCGGCAGGCTGCTGGCTCAGGGCACGCCGGTGGAGCTCTCGGCCAGCACCGACGGCTATGTCGGCGAACTGATGCGCACGCCGCGGCGGCAGGCGGAACGCCTGGGCGCTTTGCTGCCGCGGGGCGACACGGCATGACTCTATCAGCCGATCCGCGCTGGAGCGAGGCGCTTTCCCATCTGCCCGACTATCTCGGCAATCATGTGCGGGTCAGCGTCGCCGCGCTGGCGCTCGGGCTCCTGATCAGCCTGCCGCTTGCGATCATCGCTCGTAACCGGCCGGTGCTGCGCACGACGTTGCTCGGGCTTGCCAGCATCGTGCAGACCGTGCCCGGTCTCGCGCTGCTCGCATTGTTCTATCCGCTGCTGCTGGCGCTCGCCGCGTTGACCGCGGCGTGGCTCGGCTTCAGCTTCTCCGCCTTCGGCTTCCTGCCCGCCGTGCTGGCGCTCGCGCTCTATTCGATGCTGCCGGTGTTGCGCAACACCATCACCGGCCTGTCGGGGGTCGATCCGGCGGTGCTGGAAGCCGCCCAGGGCGTCGGCATGACGCCGCGGCAATCGCTCACCATGGTCGAGCTGCCGCTGGCGCTGCCGGTGATGATGGCTGGAATCCGCACCGCGGCGGTATGGGTGATCGGCACCGCCACCTTGTCGACGCCGATCGGCCAGACCAGCCTCGGCAACTATATCTTCGCGGGATTGCAGACCAAGAACTGGGTGTTCGTGCTGTTCGGCTGTTTCGCTGCGGCCGTGCTCGCGCTTGTGGTCGACCAATTGCTGGCGCTGATCGAGAACGGCCTGCGCAATCGCAGCCGCATCCGGACGGCACTCGGCGGGCTCGGTATTGCCGCCTTGATCGCGGCGACGGTGGTGCCCGCGATCGCGCGCTCGCATGCGGGCATCGTGGTCGGCGCCAAGACGTTTACCGAGCAATATGTGCTGTCAGCGTTGATCGCGCAGCGGCTACAGGCGGCCGGCCTTCCGGCCACGACCCGCGCCGGCCTCGGCTCTAACGTGATCTTCGACGCGCTCGCGGCCGGCGATATCGATGTCTATGTCGACTATTCCGGCACCCTGTGGGCCAACCAGTTCCATCACACCGACATCAAGCCCCGCGCCGAGCTGTTGGGCGAATTGCAGACAACGCTGGCGAAGCAAGACATCACGCTGTTCGGCGAGCTCGGCTTCGAGAATGCCTATACGCTGGTGATGCCGAGGAAGCGCGCCGAAGAGCTCGGCATCCATTCGATCGCCGACCTCGCGTCACGCGCGGCGACGATGTCGATCGCCGGAGACTATGAATTCTTCTCGCGGCCGGAATGGGCCGGCATCCAGAAGGCTTATGGGCTGACGTTCCGCGCCCAGCGTCAGATGCAGCCGGATTTCATGTATGCGGCGGTCGCCTCCGGCGAGGTCGACGTGATCGCGGGCTACACCAGCGACGGACTCATTGCGAAATACGATCTTGTCACGCTCGAGGACAACAGGCACGCCATCCCGCCCTATGACGCCATCGTGCTGCTGTCGCCAAAGCGGCGCGACGACGAGGCGCTCAAGGCGGCGCTGCGGCCGCTGCTCGGCAAGATCGATATCGCCGGGATGCGCGAGGCGAATTTGCGCGCGTCGGGCAATGACGCATCATCGTCGCCCGACGCCGTGGCACGCTGGCTGTGGGACAAGATCGGCGGAAAATAGCCTCTCGCCGTCATTGCGAGCGAAGCGAAGCAATCCACCTCTCCGCATGCGAGGCAAGATGGATTGCTTCGTCGCTACGCTCCTCGCAATGACGACGTCTCACAATCCCTTGATGATCCCCGCATCGATCAACAGGCGGTTGAAACGACGTGCTTCTGCACCATCCTTGCAGGAATAGAACGCGCCGTTGCAGCGAAGCATGATCGCCTTCTGCTCCTCGAACGACGGATCGAGCGGAATGCCGGCGGCTTCCTGAATCACCAGCGGCAGATATGCTGCGTCGATCGTGTCCATCACCGCCGGGCTCTTCACGGGTTCGAAGTTGACGGCGTCGATCGCATAGTAGGTCGCGTAGTAACGCGGATCGTAATCCATCAGCTTCTTGCCGATGCCGGCCTCGTCGAGATCGGGATCGAGCAGCTGCGGCGAGAATTCCGGCTGATGATCGCCGTAACGCACGATCAGGAAAGGCTGCGCCGGAAACTTCTTCTTCAGCGCAGCGACGAAGCCGGCATAGTCGCCAGCGCTCATCGCCTGCCGGCGCAGATATTCGTCGACCGCGGGCGTATTGCCCGGCCGCTTCCACGACGGCAGCAACTCGGGACGGAATTTGGTTTCCCAGGGGAAATGATTGGCGGCGAGATAGACGAAAGCGAACAGCGGCGTGCCTGACGCCTTCTGCTCGGCCATCAGCTTCAGCGCCTTGTCGTAGAAGAAGCTGTCGGGCTCGACATCCTTCGCATGCAGGTCATGCGCGTCGTAGAAGCGCTGGATGCCGGTCGTGGTCTGGAAGTTGCGCGCGCTCATGAAGGCGCCGAATGCGGGATAGAGCGAGAGCGTGTCGTAGCCGCAGCGGCGCAGCGCCAACGGCAGGCCGCGCTCCACGCGCCCCGATGCGATGCGGGTGACGAAATAGGAGAACCGGCCGAACGAGCGCGAGGACAATCCCGCAAGCACGTTGTACTCGGTGAACCAGCTCGGCCCGCCATTGCTCTCGGCAAGGAATTTGCGCGCGACGCCGTCGTAGGACTTGAACTGGCTGCCATAGCCCGGCGGCACCTTGACGCCGGAGGCGGCGCGGATGTCGAAACTCGATTCATCATGGATCATGATGATGTTCGGCCGCCGCCCGGCGGGATGGCAGGCATCGACCAGGGGCATCTTGAGCTGGTCGCTCGCGGTCGGATCCGACTCCATGAAGCCGTAGGCGACGAAATCGGACACGGCCGTGACGCCGGAGCGCGCGAACTTCGAGAGGTAGCCGTCGTCGTAATAGCCGCGCCAGGCTTCATCCGGCCAGGCGAAGGCATAGCCCGAGAGCGCCGCGGTGCAGGCGAGGCAGGCCGCCGCAGCCGGCAGCCGGCGAATGCGGAACGGATCGAGCCACCACAGCGCATACATCAGGGGCAGCGTAACGAGGCCGGCGCCGATGATCGACCAGCGCAGGCTCGGGAAGATCGTCAGCAGGAACGCCGCGGTGTCGCGGTCGATCACCATCAGGTCGACGAAGTTCGCGGTCATCTGCACCACGTCGTGCTTGAAGCGCGACAGCAGCACCAAGACCACGACCAGTGTCAGCGACAGCGCGCCCGACAGCGCCGGCCGGCGCAGCAGCGCGATGAACAGGAAGTTCAGGATTCCCCAGGTGAGCAGGAAGCAAAGCCGCGAGCCGAAATCGGTCTCGGTGCGCAGCATCAGGATCAGCGCGCCGAAATGCGGTGCCGCGACCGCCATCAACCGCCAGATGCCAAGCGCGGCAAGACCGCCGGCCAGTGCGGCAACGGAGGAGTTCTGCTGAGGCGCGGGCGCCATGGGCGGGACGCAATACAACCCGGCGCAATGCCACCGCCTTGACTGGCAACGGCCAGGAGGCATGCGGCACAGCCGGTGTCTGGGCCGCGTCACAAAACCGTAATTGAATCGTCATGAACGCGCAATGAATTTGCCTGCCCAGGCCTGGCCGCGGCAGGCAGCGCGCGTGCCTTAAACTTTGGCGACCGGCGCGGCGTGGCTAGCGATACCCGCGATGAAGAGATCGACGATGTCAGCAGCCATCTGCTCGACCTCCGCATCGCCGACACCCCAGCGCGGCAAATGACCGTCGATGTGCATCCGCGCCAAGCCATAGACCAGCGCGCGACCGGCGATCTGGACCTGCCTGAGGTCGCGCGTCCCGAGTTGGCCAGCTGAAAATGCCTCCGCCAGCGTGCGCTCGGTCAGGCCGATCAACTCGGCATTGTCGCCGGAGACGGCGGCCGAGCGGTCGTGGTCGAAGAAGCGGCGGCTGGAGATGATCTCGAAATGGGTCGGGTTCTTCATCGCCCAGCGCAGATAGGCGATCCCGAGATGGCGGAAGCGGCCGAGCGGATCGCCTGGCGGCGCCTCGGCCAGTGCCGCCTCGATCTCGGCGCGAAAGCGGCGTTGCGCCTCCTCCGCCACCGCATTCATCAGCGCGTCCCGGCTCGGGAAATGCCGGAACGGCGCGCCCGGCGAGACCCCGGCCCGGCGCGCGGCCTCGCGGACGCTGACCGCCTTCGGCCCGCCCTCGCCGACCAGTTGCATGGCGGCATCGATCAGGACCCGGCGGAGATCGCCGTGGTGATACGGCCTCGCCGCCTGCGCCCGCGTCGCGACCGGACGCGGCTTGGCGGGCCGGCGGCCGGTGGGCGGGCTTTTGGCGGGGCGGCGCATGGCGATCCTCTAGCATCACCTGCTTGTGAATGTAAGCGATGATTACACGGATTGACCGCGCGCGGGCACGAAATGTAACTGGTGATTACATAAACGGGAGGCGGGATATGGCGACGCATCGCAACTGGTTCGAGGGCTGGCGGCTGTTTGGCCTGCTCACGCTCACCCTGATCGGGCTTTCGATCTGGATCGCCGCCATGCGGCAGTTCGAGGTCGAGGGCGTGCGGATGGTGATCCGCTTCACGGCGCGGACCTCGCTCTTGTTCTTCTGCCTCGCCTTCTCGGCGGCGGCGCTGGCGCGGCTGTGGCCGAACGCCTGGACGCACTGGCAGCGCCGCAACCGCCGTTATTTGGGCGTCACCTTCGCGGCCTCGCACGCCATCCATGCGGTCGCGATCGCCGCCTTCGCGATGCTGGATCCGCCCGGCTTTGCGGCCGCGACCTCGATCGTCTCCTACGTCTTCGGCGGTATCGGCTATCTCGCCATCATCGCGCTGACCGCGACTTCGTTCGATCGCACGGCTGCACTGCTCGGCCCGCGCGCCTGGCGCAGGCTGCATCTGATCGGCGGCCATTATTTGCTGCTGCAGTTCATGGTCTCGTTCGGCAAGCGGATTCCCGAGATGCCGCTCTACGCGCTATTCCTCGCGCCGCTCGCTGCGGTGTTCGCGCTCAGGATGATCAGCATGGCCGGCCGGCCCGCGCCACGTCAGGCGCAGGCGAGCTGAGATCAAGTCGCCTCACACGAGGTGAAACTTGCGGCCGAGCTGGCGATGAACCGATAGCACCGCGCGGTCGACGTCGCTGATCAGGCTGTCGCCGAGCACGACGTTCGGAATCTCCCAGTTGCGTCCGATCTGCGCATCGGGCAGCGCGGCAACCGCCGGCACGCGCGCGGTCTCGCAGCCGGGCTGGGCGCGCAACGCCTCATCCGCAAGCTGAGTCAATTCGTCCTGGCTCTTTCCATCAGTCATGACCTCGGTCCTGACTCCGGAAGATGGCTCACTGATGGCCAAGATTCTCCAGTTCCTTAGCGCGGGCTTCGGTCATGCTGCGCATGCATTCACCGGCATCGAGCCGGGCGATAGTACCCTCGCCGAGGTCGTAATACAGGCAGTTGGCGTCACGATACTGGATCCATAGCCGCTGCGCGGTGCGCAGCTGTTCGCGCTGCTTGTCGTCGGCGGCATCCTTCAACGCCTTCTGGTAGGCGACGTTCATCCGCTTGTCCCACTGCGCGGTCTTGGCCTTGAGGCATTCGACCATCTGGTAGGTGCCGCCGTCGCAGGATGGCTCGCCAACGCTCTGATCGCCGGCGCGGGCAACCGGCGCGGTGAAGGCGATGGAGACGGCCGTCAGAACGGCCATGAGCCTGCACGCGCCTGTGGTGACAGCCGATGTCATGCCACTTTCCCTGTTCGATCGATCCTGTCGTCGCAGCATACATGAGTGCCGCCGCGATGCATCCCGTCCACCGCCGGCCGCGCCGCGGCTGGCCTTCCCGGTCCGCGCAGGATATTTCATATGCATGGAGGGACCATGCGGCGCGCCGTGACGCCTGTGATCGTCTTGGCGGTGTTCGGCCTGCTCGTCGGTGGGCTGTTTCGCTATGCGTTCGATGAGTCCGACGAGGCCTCCGTCTCGAATTATGTGCGCAGCGCCCTCGACGGCGCAGCCCTCACGGTGATCGTCTGGGCGACGCATCTCTATCTGGCCGCACGTGGTGGCTGGCTGCGACGGCAATCACTCATCGTCGAGCTGATCGGCCGCTCTGTGATCCTCGCCGTCACCGTTGCGGCCGCCGCGATCGTGCTGGAAATCGTGCTTTACGGGCATGGGCTCGAAGCCAAGTGGATGCGCGAAACCTTCCTGAAGATCATTGGCGTCGGCCTGCTGCTGTCGATCCCGATCACGACGATCTACGAGCTGGTCCGGATGATCGGCGGGCACACGCTGCTCAGCATCGTGCTCGGACGCTATCGGCAGCCGGTGCGCGAGGAGCGCGTGCTGCTGTTCCTCGACCTGGTCGGCTCGACGACGCTAGCGGAATCGATGGGCGAGCTGCGCGTGCAGGAATTGCTGACGCGCTTCTTCTTCGACATCGACGAGCCGATCGTGTCGCACGGCGGCGAAGTCCACGCCTATGTCGGCGACGAAGTGATCGTGACCTGGCCGGTCAATGCCGACGGACGATCGCGGCGGTATCTCGATTGCGTGTTCGCGATCGAGGATCGCCTCGCCAAGCGGGCCGATCAATATCGCAAGGAGTTCGGCGTGGTGCCCGCGTTCCGGGCCGGGATGCATGCCGGTCCGGTCGTCATCGCGGAATGCGGGGACTCGCGGCGGCAGATCGCCTATTTCGGCGACACCGTGAACGTCACGGCGCGGCTGCAGGCGCATTGCAAGGAGGCCGGCCGTCCGCTGCTGGTATCGGGCGACCTGCTCCGCCTGCTGCCGCCGGACCGGGACTTAGTCGTCGAGCCGCTCGGCTCGACGCAATTGCGCGGACGAGCAGCGTCGATCGACATCTTTTCCGTCGCGCGGCGCCTATCGTCCTAAACGATCTCTTAAAATGCACCGGCATCAGCTTCCGCTGAGCCGAAAGCGCGCATTGAATCGAGTCCGGTCGCAGCCTGTTAAGGATGCGACGCACACCGTATTTGCACCGGGTTCCACCTTAACGCAGGTGTAAGACCGCGCCCCGCATGGTGCGCAGACAGGTGTCATTCAACAAAAACAAGGTTGCCCATCGATGGCGCAACAGGCGTCACAATCGATTATTGCCGAACTCGAGGATGCGGTCCGGGACGGGACATCGGCCAAGCGCGTGCAGACGCTGCGGCAGGTCACCGATCTGTTCCTGAACGACGGCGACCGCCTCAACGATGAACAGGTCAAGGTGTTCGACGACGTGCTCTGCCTCTTGGTCGCGCGCGTCGAGACGCGTGCGCGGGCCGAGCTCAGCAAGCGGCTCGCACCGCTCGACTATGCGCCGTTCGAGGTGATCCAGCACCTCGCCTGGGACGACGACATCAGCGTCGCCGGCGACGTGCTGACCCACTCCAGCCGCCTCTCGAACGACGCCCTGCGCGAGATTGCGAACAGCAAGGGCCAGGACCACCTGTTCGCGATCTCCGCGCGGGAAAACCTGCCGCCTTCCGTCACCGACGTGATCATCAACCGCGGCGAGGACAAGGTGATCCGGCGTCTCGCCAAGAACGCCGGCGCGCAGTTCTCCGACAACGGCTATTCCAGCATCGTCGCCCGCGCCGAAGGCGACGACGAGTTGGTCGAGATCCTCGGGCTGCGCATCGACATTCCGGCCAAGCTGCTGCGCGACCTGCTGCAGCGCGCCAAGGATACTGTGCGCGCCCGCCTGCTCTCGATCGCGTCGCCCAGGGCGCGCGAAGAGATCAGCCAGGTGCTGAACGACATCGCCCAGGAAGAGGCCGCGGCGCCGCGCCGCAACTACGGCATCGCCGAAGAGCTGGTCAAGCTGATGAAGCAGCTGAACGAGCTCGACGATGCGGCCGTCTACAAATTCGCCGAAGAGGGCAAGCTCGACGAGGTCACGGTCGCGCTCGCCGTGCTCAACGACATGCCGATCGCGATGATCGAACGGCTGATGCTCGGCCTTCGCTCCGACCTGATCCTGATCCCGTGCCGCTCGGCGCGGCTCAACTGGCCGACGGTCGAAAGCATCCTGCGCAAGCGGCCGCTGCCGTTGCCGCTCGACAATGCGACGCTCGAGATCGCGCAGCGCGATTACCGCCGGCTCTCGCTGGAAACCGCGCAGCGCACGGTGCGGTTCTGGCAGCTGCACAACAGGATCGAGAAGCAGCCGATGGCGGCCGGCTAGTCCGCCGCGCCTCTGCGACAAAGAAAAAGGGTGGGCAACGCGCCCACCCTTTTCATCACAGCGTCATTCCGGGGCGCCTCGAAGAGGCGGACCCGGAATCTCGAGATTCCGGGCTCGGTCCTGCGGACCGCCCCGGAATGACAGGCCTTGCCTGTCAGTTCTTGCTCTTGTCGACCAGCGCGCCCTTCTTGATCCAGGGCATCATGTCGCGCAGCTTGGCGCCGACTTCCTCGATCGGGTGTGCGGCGAGCTTGGCGCGGGTCGCCTTGAACGAGGTCTGGTTGACCTTGTTCTCCAGCATCCAGTCGCGGGCGAACTTGCCGCCCTGGATGTCGGCCAGCACGCGCTTCATCTCCGCCTTGGTCTCGGCCGTGACGATGCGCGGACCGGTGACGTACTCGCCATATTCGGCGGTGTTGGAGATCGAGTAGTTCATGTTGGCGATGCCGCCTTCATAGATCAGGTCGACGATCAGCTTCACTTCGTGCAGGCACTCGAAATAGGCCATCTCGGGCGCGTAGCCGGCCTCGACCAGCGTCTCGTAGCCGCCCTTGATCAGCTCGACCAGGCCGCCGCAGAGCACGACCTGCTCGCCGAACAGGTCGGTCTCGCACTCTTCCTTGAAGGTGGTCTCGATGATGCCGGCGCGGCCGCCGCCGATCGCCGAGGCGTAGCTGAGGCCGAGGTCATGGGCGTTGCCCGACGAATCCTTGGCGATCGCGATCAGGCAGGGCACGCCGCCGCCGCGCTGGTATTCCGAGCGCACGGTGTGGCCGGGGCCTTTCGGCGCGATCATCAGCACGTCGAGGTCGGCGCGCGGATCGAGCAGGTTGAAGTGCACGTTGAGGCCGTGGGCGAACACGAGCGCCGCGCCCTTCTTCATGTTGTCGTGCAGGTGCTCGCGATAGATGTCGCCCTGCAGCTCATCCGGGGTCAGCATCATGACGAGGTCGGCCCACTTGGCGGCGTCGGCGACTTCCATCACCTTGAAGCCGGCGTTCTCGGCCTTCTTGGCCGAGGCCGAACCCTTGCGCAGCGCAATCGCCACTTCCTTGACGCCCGAATCCTTCAGGTTCAGCGCGTGGGCGTGGCCCTGGCTGCCGTAGCCGACGATGGCGACCTTCTTGCCCTTGATCAGGTTCAGGTCGGCATCGCGATCGTAGTAAACTCGCATCGTGGTTTCCTCGTTTGAAGGGGGCCAAAATCGGCCGATGAATCAGGCTTTCGGAAGGTCAGAACCGCCGGGCGCCCGCGAATTTCCGGCGTTGTCTAGAGCATTTTCCCCCTCAGGGGAAACCCTCATCTCGCATGGCGCGGTGCGGCATCATGCGTCCATGAAGACCGGGTAGAGCGAGGCCAGCAGCAGGATGGCCATCATCACATTGAAGGCGCGGATCGCCCGGGGCGAGGTCAGGATCGGCCGCAAGGCGGTCCCGAACAGCGCCCAGACGATGCAGGACACCGTGCCCAGGATCAGGCTCAGGCCGACCTGGATCGCGATGTTCCAGGGAAAGGCGGCAATCGCCGCATAGGCCGTGATGGTGCCGATCACCATCACCCAGCCCTTGGCATTGATCCACTGGAACATGGCGGCGCCCCAGAACGTCATCGGGCCGCGGCCGCCCCTGTCGTCCTTGTCCGCCGAGGGCGGCTCGGCCATGGCGATGACGGCGGCGAGATAGATCAGGTAGGCGACGCCGCCATATTTCAGGATCGTCTGCAGCACCGGATAGGCGATGAAGACGGTCCCCAGCCCGACGCCGACCGCGCCGACCATGAAGGCGAAGCCGACCGTGATGCCGGCGATATGGGGCACCGTGCGGCGGAAGCCGTAGGTCAGCCCCGACGACAGCAGCATGATGTTGTTGGGGCCCGGCGTGAAGAACATCACGACCGCGAATACGACAAAGGCAAACAGCAGCGAATTCGACATGGCGCCCTCACGCGACTTTCGGCAGAGCTTTTGGACGTTTCGACAGCAGCATCACGGCGATGCCGGCGATCACGGTGACCATGCCGGCCAGGCGCAGCGGCCCGAATGTCTCGCCGAACACGATGCTCGAGGCGGCGGAGCCGACGAACGGCACCAGCAGCGCAAACGGCACCACCTGCGCCGCCGGATAATCCCGCAGCAGGCGGCCCCACAGCCAGTAGGCGATGCTGGTCGAGATGCCGCCGAGACAGAGCATGCAGACGAGCCCGGTCAGCGACATATGGGTCAGCGCATGCCAGGTCGGCTGCGGGCCGTTGGTGATCAAGGTCAGCACCGCAAGCGGCACCGCGGCGGACAGGCACAGCCAGGCGAACAGATCGAACATCGGCGCGCCGTTCGCCTGCCGCAGAAGAAGATTGCCGATCGCGAAGCTGATCGGACAGATCATGATGATCGCAAACGCGGCGACGCTGAAGTCGTAGCCGACCGTCCCGCAGATCATCAGCAGGCCGAGCGCGGCGATCGCGATGCCGATCGCCTGGGTCCGCGTCGGGATTTCACCGAAGGCCAGGGCAGCAAAGGCGATGGTGAACAGCGCCTGGCTCTGCACGATCACGCTGGAAAGCCCGACCGGAACGCCATGCGCGATCGCAAAGGCCTGTGCGAGGAACTGGCCGAGGAACAGCGTTGAGCTGATCGCGATCAGAAGCGGCCAGGAAACGCCGGGCTTGCGCAGGAACAGGCACGGCAGCGCGGCGATAGCGAAGCGCAGCGTCGTCATCAGCTCCGGCGAGAACTCATCGAGCGCGATCCGGCTTGCGACGAACGCAAGCCCCCAGATCACCGCGACCATGACGGCGACGCCAACATCGGCCGGCTTCATTGTTGTTCTTCTTTTGCTTCCGTTTCGGTCGGGATCTAGATCTGTTCGTCGGGCTTCGGTTTGCGCAGCAGATAGGTGCCGTGCAGCGGCGCGTGGTAATCAACGGAGACCAGCGTGAAACCGGTCTCGGTCAGCATGCGCTCCATCACCCAGCCGAAGGTCGAGTATTCGTCGCGCATATGGGTGATCACGCTTTCGCGCTCGAAACCGTGATTCTTGATCGAGAAGTCGGCCCATCCTTCGACGTCGCGATCGACACCGTCGGGCATGCCGACGAACACCATGTCGCGCAGGTAGAAGTTCGCGCCCGGCTTCAACGCGTTGAAGATTCGCGATAGCGCCACTGCCTTCCAGAAGTCCGGAAGATGGTGCAGCGTGAACTCGCTGACGATGAGGTCGTAGGAATTCGGTTGATAGGCGAACGACAACAGGCCGGCCGGCTGGGTCCGGATCTTCGCCTTGCGGTCGCGCGCATAGATTTCGGCAAGCCCGATCATCGCCGGCGAGATGTCGATGGCATCGACCTCGGCACCCATCAGCGCCGCCTCGGTGGCCAGCACGCCGTTGCCGCAGCCGATATCGGCGATCCGCCAGCCCGGCTTGACGCCGAGCATGGTCAGCGCCTGGCGGGCACGGACATCGCTGTCCTCGCTGACGTCATAGATCGAGGCCACCGCGGTATCGAGACCGACCTGCCGCCGTTGCGTGTAATACCAGTCGCGCGCCAACATGACTCACATCCCTTCCGGCCCGCGCGTGATCGCGGCCACCCCGGTTCGTGACACCTCGACCAGACCCAGCGGACGCATCAGGTCGATGAACTGACTGATCTTGGACGAATTGCCCGTGATCTCGAACACGAAGCTCTCGGTCGTGGCGTCGATCACCCGGGCGCGGAATGCGTCCGCCAGCCGCAGCGCCTCGACGCGGTGATCGCCACCGCCCCGCACCTTGACCATCGCGAGCTCGCGCTCGATCGAGCTGCCGGTCAGCGTCATGTCGACGACGCGGTAGACCGGGATCATGCGGTCGAGCTGATGCTTGATCTGCTGGATCACCATCGGCGTGCCGGTGGTGACGATCGTGATCCGCGAGAGATGTTTCTGGCTCTCGGTCTCCGAGACGGTGAGACTCTCGATGTTGTAGCCGCGGCCGGAGAACAGGCCGATCACGCGCGCGAGCACGCCGGGCTCGTTCTGCACGAGCACGGACAAAGTGTGCGTCTCGTTGGGATCGTGACGCTCTTCGAGGAAGTAGGCGGATGCGGGCTGGTTCATGGTCGTCCCCTTACATTCTGTTCACGCCACCGCCCGCTCGGCGGCCGGCGCAGCATCCGTTCCGATCCAGGTCCGGAACAGATCGAAATCGATATTGCCGCCGCTGAGGATCAGGCCGACCCGCTTGCCGGCGAGCCTGCTCTTTTCCTGCAGCGCGGCCGCGAGCGCCGCAGCGCCCGCGCCCTCGGCGAGATTGTGGGTGTCGGTCCAGTAGGCGCGGATCGCCTGCCCGACCTCGTCGTCGCTGACCTGCACGATGCGGGATGCACCCTTGCGGATCAGCGCGAACGCATCCGCGTCCGGAATCCGCGTCGCCATGCCGTCGGCAAGGGTGCTGCTGGTCTCGGTGGTGACGATCTTTCCGGCCGCAAACGACAGCGCGTAGGACGGCGCTTCGGTCGACTGTACGCCGACGATCTCGGTCTTCAGTCCGAGCAGGTCGCGCGCCATGATGCAGCCGCAGATGCCGGAGCCCTGCCCGATCGGCACATAGAGAATGTCGAGATCGGGCGCGGTACGGAACAGTTCGAGCGCGTAGGTCGCGACACCCAGCACGAGGTCCGGGTGGAACGACGGCACCATGTGCAGGCCGGCGAATTGGGCGCGGCGCTCGGCCTCTTCCCGCGCGGCCTGGAAGTCGTCACCGTGCTCGACGAGCTCGGCCCCGAACGCGTGCATGGCGCGGTTCTTCTCGACCGAGTTGCCGCGCGGCACGTAGATCGTCGCCGGCACGCCGTGACGCCCTGCCGCGAACGCCAGGCTCTGGCCGTGATTGCCGCGCGTCGCCGAAATGATGCCGGGCACGTCGGGCCGCTCGCGCTTCAGCCGCTCGAGATAGACCAGGCCGCCGCGCACCTTGAAGGCGCCGGTCGGCGTGTGGTTCTCATGCTTGACCACGACCTCGGTGCCGAGCCGCTCGGCGAGCAGCGGCCAGGCGTGCGCCGGCGTCGCCGGCACTGCGGTGCCGACGACCCGGTGCGCGCGCTCGAGCTCTTTGAGGTCAAACATGGGAGCCGCCCTCCATCCGAGCGCGTGATAAGTTCTCTCTCCCCGCTCTTTGCGGGGAGAGGGTTGGGGTGAGGGGCTGCCTCCAAGAAAGCGGTGAGAGACGGCCTCGCGGAGACTCCCCCTCACCCGGATTCCGCTCGCGCGCAACCCGACCTCTCCCCGCAAGCGGGGCGAGGTGAAAAGAGAGTGCTCCACGCCGATCCATCATCACACCAGCGCCTTGCCACCGGAGAAGGCCTTCGCGGTGGCCTCGTCGGTAGCCTCTTCCGGCAGCAGCATCTCGTTATGCGCCTTGCCCGACGGGATCATCGGGAAGCAGTTCTCCAGCGCGGCGACGCGGCAATCGAACAGCACCGGGCGCTTGATCGAGATCATCTCCTTGATCGCGCCGTCGAGATCGGACGGCTTGGTCGCCTGCAGGCCGACGCAGCCATAGGCGTCGGCGAGCTTGACGAAGTCCGGCAGCGCCTCGGAGTACGAATGCGACAGGCGGTTGCCGTGCAGCAGCTGCTGCCATTGCCGCACCATGCCCATGTACTGGTTGTTCAGAATGAAGATCTTGATCGGCAGCTCGAACTGGACCGCCGTCGACATCTCCTGGATCGTCATCTGCACCGAGGCGTCGCCGGCGATGTCGATCACCAGGCTGTCCGGATGCGCCACCTGCACGCCGACCGCGGCCGGCAGGCCGTAGCCCATGGTGCCGAGACCGCCCGAGGTCATCCAGCGGTGCGGCTCCTCGAAGCCGAAGAACTGCGCGGCCCACATCTGGTGCTGACCGACCTCGGTCGTGATGTAGGTGTCCTTGCCGCGGGTCAGTTCGAACAGGCGCTGGATCGCGTATTGCGGCAGGATGATATCGTTGTTCTTGCGGTAGGACAGCGAGTTCCGCGCGCGCCATTGCGCGATCTGCTGCCACCACGACTTGATGTCCGGCTTCTTGGCTTCCGCCTTGAACACCTGCAGCAAATCGCCGAGCACGTTGCCGGCGTCGCCGATGATCGGCACGTCGACGCGGATGTTCTTATTGATCGAGGACGGATCGATGTCGATGTGAATCTTCTTCGAGCCCGGAGAGAACGCGTCGGTACGGCCGGTGATGCGGTCGTCGAAGCGCGCGCCGACGCACAGCATGACGTCGCAATCATGCATCGTCATGTTGGCTTCGTAGGTGCCGTGCATGCCCAGCATGCCGAGCCAGTTCGGGCCCGAAGCGGGATAGGCGCCCAGCCCCATCAGGGTCGAGGTGATCGGGAAGCCGGTCGCCTCCACCAACTGACGCAGCAGTTTCGAGGCCTCGGGACCCGAATTGATCACGCCGCCGCCGGAATAGATCACCGGACGCTTTGCGTTGGCGAGCAGCGCCACCGCCTTACGGATCTGGGTCGCGTCGCCCTTGACGCGCGGCGTGTAGGAGATGTGCACGTCCGACTTGCGCGGCGGATGATAGGTGCCGGTCGCGAACTGCACGTCCTTCGGCACGTCGACCACGACCGGACCGGGCCGGCCGGTGGTGGCGACATAGAAGGCCTCGTGCAGCACCCTGGCGAGGTCGTTGACGTCGCGGACCAGCCAATTGTGCTTGGTGGCGGGCCGCGTGATGCCGACCGTGTCGCACTCCTGGAAGGCGTCGTTGCCGATCAGGTGGGTCGGCACCTGGCCGGTGATGCAGACCAGCGGGATCGAATCCATCAGCGCGTCGGTCAGCGGCGTCACCATGTTGGTGGCGCCGGGGCCCGACGTCACCAGCACCACGCCGGGCTTGCCGGTCGAGCGCGCATAGCCTTCGGCGGCATGGCCGGCGCCCTGCTCGTGACGGACCAGGATGTGCTCGACCTCGCTCTGTTGGAAGATCTCGTCGTAGATCGGAAGGACTGCACCGCCGGGATAGCCGAAGACATGCTGCACGCCGTGATCGATGAGCGCGCGCACGATCATCGCGGCGCCGGTCATCTGATTGGGATCGTGGCTCTTGTCGGTCATGGTTCGCTCCGGATGCGCTTGTTTTTGCGCGGCTTTTGTCAGTTCTCGTCAGTTCGGCTTCGGGCAATAAAAAGGGGCCCCAGAGGCCCCATGCACACCGCCCGAATTTGGATGGCCGCTAGCCATCCCCGGCGGTGTGCCTGGGTACGACGGCGATAAGCAGTTTGGTAATAATGTTGCGCACGAGACGACCCAGTCTTCCCAAAGGTTGCGCGAACATAGCGGCCAAAGCCTGAATGTCAAGGCAAGGCAAGCACTTTCGCGATTTCCGTACTCTACCGGGGTTCCGCTCGTTCGGCGAGTGTTTTTGCGCAAGCGAACGCGCATGGCTGACGGGCGTGCGGGCCCCCCGGCCCGGTAGCCCGGATGGAGCGCAGCGCAATCCGGGATCGCCTCCGCGCGGAGGGGCCGGTCCCGGATTGCGCTGCGCTCCATCCGGGCTACGGGATTTGCTCTTGCAGCCATTTGCCGGCCGAATCCGGCTCGACCCAGGCAAATTCCGGGAGCTGATGGCGAAACCAGGTGAACTGGCGCTTCGCATAATGGCGGGTGTCGGCCCGGCCGATCTCGGCGGCCTCCTCGCGGCTGATCTCTCCCCTCAGGTGCCGGATCAGCGCCGGCACCCCATGGGCCTTCATCGCCGGCAGCAACGGATCGAGCCCACGCGCCGCCAGCGCCGCGACCTCGTCGAGCGCGCCGGTATCGAGCATGACACCGAACCGGGCGTCGATCCGTGCATAGAGCGTCTCGCGCGCCGGCGCGAGAAACAGCGCATGAAAATCGCCCGGCGGCAGCAGTGGCGGCAGGCCCTCGCGATGCCAGTCCGGGAGCGGGCGGCCGGTGGCCTCGACCACCTCGAGCGCGCGTGCGATGCGGGTGCGGTCGCGCGGCTTCAGCCGCTCGGCCGACACCGGATCGCGCGCTGCAAGCTCGGCATGCAGCGCCTCGACGCCGAGCTGCTCGAGACGTGCGCGCACGCCGTCGCGCACGTCAGCCGGGATCGGCGGCACCGCCGACAGCCCGCGCGTCAGCGCCTTGAAATAGAGGCCTGAGCCGCCGATGAAGATCGGCAGCCGTCCCTGCGCACGCGCCTCGCCGAGCACCTTCGCCGCATCGGCCACCCAGGCGCCCGCCGAGAAATTCACGCCGGCGTCGACATGGCCGTAGAGCCGGTGCGGAACCAGCTCCTCTTCGCCTGCGGTCGGCCGCGCGGTGATGATCCGGAGGTCACGATAGACCTGCATGGAGTCGGTGTTGATCACGACCCCGCCGGTCCGCTGCGCGAGTTCGAGCGCCAGCGCCGACTTGCCGCTGGCGGTCGGCCCTGCGATAAGCACTGCCTTGTTCAACAATCCCGAATGCGCCTGCATGTCCCTCGTTGCCACGCTGATCTGCAATCCTGCAAGCCCCGCGCTCGACTCCACCATCGTCGACGGTGCGCGGGCCGTGCTGCCCTCACCCGGCCCGGCACAGTGGCTGTTCAACGAAGTCGCCGCCGACATTCCCTTCGAAGGCGAGGACAGCAGCAGGGACGGTATCAAGACAATCGAGGAACGCCTTCGCCAGGCCCGCGGCGACCTGCCGATCGACATTGTCGTGCAGCCTCGGATCGCCCGGCGCAAGAAGCTTTTTCTGGCCGACATGGATTCCACCATGATCGGCCAGGAGTGCATCGACGAGCTCGCCGACTTCGCCGGGCTCAAGGCCCACGTCGCTGCGATCACCGAGCGTGCCATGCGCGGCGAGATCGAGTTCGAGTCCGCGCTGCGCGAGCGGGTGGCGCTGCTCAAGGGACTGCCGGTCAGCGTGGTCGACGAGGTGCTCGACAAGCGCATCACGCTGACGCCGGGCGGCCGCGAACTGGTCATGACCATGCGCGCGCACGGCGCCTATACCTGCCTGATCTCGGGCGGCTTCACCTTGTTCACCAAGGTGGTCGCGGCGAAGGTCGGCTTTCAGGAAAACCGCGCCAACCAGTTGCAGGTCGTGGACGGCAAGCTGACCGGTGAGGTGGTCGAGCCGATCCTCGGCCGCGCCACCAAGCTCGCCACCTTGATCGAGCTCACCGAGTCCTTCGATCTCGACGAGATCGACACCCTTGTGGTGGGCGACGGCGCCAACGATCTCGGTATGATCCGGGCTGCGGGCCTCGGCGTAGCCTATCACGCCAAGCCGGCGGTCGCGGCCGCGGCCGCGGTCCGGATCGACCACGGCGATCTCACCGCGCTGCTGTACGCGCAGGGCTACCGGCGGGATGAGTTCGTGGCGGGGTAGCCGTTCGCGAAAGTCGTCATGCCCGGGCTTGACCCGGGCATCCATCTTCTTCGCAAGAACTTTGTTAGGTGATGGATTGCCGGGTCAAGCCCGGCAATGACCATCGGGGCTACTGCACGCCGAGCGCGACGAAGCGCAGTTCGCCGTCGCCGTTCGAGACCAGCAGCAGCACCGACTTCTTGCCGTCCTTCTTGAGTTGATCGACGCGCTTCTTGATGTCAGCGGCGCTCGACACCGCCTCCTGCGCCACCTCGACGATGACATCGCCCGCCGACAGCCGCTTCTCGGCGGCATCGGAATTGCCGTCGACGCCGGTGACGACGACGCCCTTCACGCTGTCCTTGATCTTGTACTTGGTGCGCAGGTCCTTGCTCAGCGCGGCGAGGTCGAGACCGAGCGCCTTCTGGGTCACCGGTTTCTCGGCGGTGTCGTCCTTCGACTTGGCGTTGACTTGCTGAACCTTCTCGTTGTCCTCGAGCCGGCCGAGCGTGACCTTGCGGGTCTCCTCATTGCCCTTGCGGATGACGACGACGTCGACTTCCTTGCCGACCGCCGTATCGGCAACGATGCGCGACAGATCCTTGGGGTCCTTGACGTCCTTGCCGTCGAACTTGACGACGACGTCACCGGGCTCGATGCCGGCCGGCTTGGCCGGCCCCTTGTCGTCGACGCCGGCAACCAGCGCGCCGCGCGCCGGCTTGATGTTGAGGCTGTCGGCGATCTCGTCGGTAACCTGCTGGATGCGCACGCCGAGCCAGCCGCGGCGCAGCTCGCCGAATTTCTGCAGCTGGTCGACGACGCCGGCCACGGTCTTCGACGGCACGGCGAAGCCGAGGCCGATCGAACCGCCGGTCGGCGAGATGATCAGCGTGTTGACGCCGATCACCTCACCATCGAGGTTGAACAGCGGACCGCCGGAATTGCCGCGGTTGATGGCGGCGTCGGTCTGGATGTAGCTGTCGTACGGACCCTGGCTGATGTCGCGGTTCTTGGCCGAGACGATGCCCGCGGTCACCGTGCCGCCGAGGCTGAACGGGTTGCCGATCGCGACCACCCAGTCGCCGAGCCGGATCTTGTCGCTGTCGCCGAACTTGACCGCGGTGAGCGGCTTCGACGGCTTGAATTTCAGGACCGCGAGGTCGGTCTTCTTGTCGACGCCGACCAGCTCGGCCTTGATCTTGGTGCCGTCGTTGAGGATGACGTTGATCTCGTCAGCGTCGGCGATGACATGGTTGTTGGTGACGACGATGCCCGCGGTGTCGACGATGAAGCCTGAGCCGAGCGAGTTGGTCTTGCGCGGCTGGAACTCACCGCTCTTGTCGCCGCCCTTGCCGGGCGGCCCGCGGCGGTTCTTGAAGAAGTCGTCGAAGAACTCCTCGAACGGCGAGCCCGGCGGCAGCTGCGGCATCGTCCGGTCCTTGGCCTCGACGGTCTGCGACGTCGAGATGTTGACGACGGCGTCGATCACCTTCTCGGCGATGTCGGCGATGCCTTCAGGACCGCGTGCGAACGCCGGCACGGAGCTCAGCATGCTCGCAGCACCGATCGAGATCGCGGCTCCCATCATGCGGAAGCGGCGGCTCAGGGCTGGTCTGGCAGCGGTCATGTAGGAGTTTCTCCAGGCAAACGGGTCCAAATGCGCTAGTTACAGAGTGCGCCCGAACGGGCATACGGCGCAAGCATCTCAGCCGGACATTTCGGCGAAAAACCGGCTGCGAGAGGCTCACGATTATGTTCAGTCTTGCTTGTCATTCCGGGGCAGCCCGACAGGGCTGAATCCCCGGGGACGCAATTGCGCACCTTGCGGAATCTCGAGGTTCCCCGATGCGCAATCGCGCATTGGCGGTCATGCTTCGCATGCTCCAGAGCGGCGACTATCTTCGCACCACCCAGATCAGGACAAGCCCGGCGACCGCCGAGCCGATACCAACGATGCGCAGGATGTTGTCGGGTGTCGCCAGCGCGCTCTTCATCGCCCGGCGCATCCAGGCGGGGCTTGCCGCGAACAGGATGCCTTCGAGCACGAACAGGATTCCCAACCCGATGAGGAAGTCGCCGAACGCTATGGACTTCATCGGATGGCAGCCTCCCGCTCGATGCTTGTTGTTTTTGGTCGGCGGCGAAGCGTCATCCGCATCGCCGCCGAGTCCTGATGTTCAAGTCGTGACGTTACTGCTTCGGCGCGGCGGCCGCCTCAGGCAACTTGCCGCCTGCACCGCCGAAGTATCTGAAGAATTCCGAGTCCGGCCGCAACAGGAAACGCGTGTCGCTGGAACGCAGGCCGTTCTCATAGGCCGTCATCGAGCGATAGAACGCGAAGAAGTCCTTGTCCTTGCCATAGGCTTCGGCGAACAGGCGGTTGCGCTCGGCGTCACCTGCACCGCGGGTCTGGTCCGCGGCCGAGTTCGCCTCGGCGACGATCACGGTCGCTTCGCGGTCGGCCTTCGAGCGGATTTCCTGCGCCTTCTGGTCGCCCTGGGCACGGAACTCGGCCGCCTCGCGTTCACGTTCGGTCTTCATCCGGTTGTAGACGGCCTGGCTGTTCTGCTCCGGCAGGTCGGCACGGCGGATGCGGACGTCGACGACCTCGATGCCGTATCCGTCCGCTTCCCTGTCGAGCTGCTCGCGAATCCGCTGCATCAGCTTCTCGCGATCGTCACGCACCACGGTGATGAAGTTGACCTCGCCGAGCACGCGGCGCAGCGCTGCGTTCAGCAGCGTGGTCAGCTGCAGATTGGCGGCCTGGATCGAGCCGACGCTGGTGTAGTAACGCAACGCGTTCTTGATGCGATAGCGCGCGAACGCGTCCACCACGAGCCGCTTCTGGTCGGAGGCGATCACCTCCTGCGACGGGTTTTCCAGATCGAGGATGCGCTTGTCGACGTTGATCACCGAATTCCACGGCGCCTTGAAGTGCAGACCGGGCTCGGTGACGATGTCGACCGGCTCGCCGAACCGCAAGACAATGGTCTGCTCGGTCTGCTGCACGGTGAACACCGAGCTGTAGCCGACGGCGAGCACAATGAAGAGGATGATCAGGAACACAATGCCGGTGACGGGGGACCTCATCGGGTGGCTCCCTGCTGCTGGCCGGTCGTGGCCGGTGCCGCCGGACGCCGCGGCGTCAGTTCGCCGAGCGGAAGGTAGGGCACGATGTTCTGGCCCGGGCCGCCGTCATAAACCAGCTTCTCGGAGCCACCGAGCACTTTTTCCATGGTCTCCAGATAGATGCGCTCGCGCGTCACGTCGGGTGCCTTCTTGTACTCTTCATAGACTTTCAGGAAGCGTGCGCTCTGGCCCTTGGCGTCGGCGACCGCCTGCTCCTTGTAGCCTTCGGCGGCCTGCAGGATCTGCGCGGAACGACCGCGCGCTTCCGGTACGATCCGGTTGGCGTAGGTCTGTGCCTCGTTCTGCTTGCGCTCGAGGTCGGCGCGCGCCGCCTGCACGTCGCGGAATGCGTCGATCACCTGCGCCGGCGGATCGACCTTCTGCATCTGCACCTGCGTGATCTGGATGCCCGCGTTGTAGGTATCGAGCGTCCTCTGCATCAGCTCCTGGACGCTCTGTTCGGTGACGTTGCGCGCCCCGGTCAGGATCGGCTGGATCTGCGAGCGGCCGATCACCTCACGCATCGCGCTTTCGGCAACCGCCTTCACGGTGCCTTCGGGATTCTGGATGTTGAACAGATAGGCGCCGGCCCCACCCGGCTTGATGCGCCACAGCACCGTGAAGTCGACGTCGACGATGTTCTCGTCGCCGGTCAGCATCAGGCTCTCTTCCGGCACGTCGCGCATGGTGCGGCCGCGGCGAGCGGGATCGTCGATCAGGGTCATGCCGATCGAGATCGTGTTGACGCGCAGCGCTTTCGGCAGCAGCACTGTCTCAATCGGATATGGCAGGTGATAGCGCAGGCCGGGCTGCGCATCGCGCACATATTTGCCGAAGCGCAGCACGACGCCGAGCTCTTCGGACTGCACGCGGAAGATGCCGGTCGCGAACCAGATCGCCAGCGCGGCGACCAGCACCAGCGCGACGCCCATGCCGCTGAAATGCCCGCCGGGCAGCCACTGCTGCAGGCGGTCCTGGCCGCGCCGCAGCAGATCCTCAAGATCCGGCGGCCTTGGCCCGGCTGACTGCGGACCGGTGCCCCATGGCCCTTTCGGACCCGAGCCCCAGGGCCCCCCGCCTTGATTTTTCCACGGCATCAAACATCTCCTCGGCAAGTCCGGACGGGACGCCCGGCCTCGAATGTCCGGCCCGGTTATAGGGGACCGCTAGGGCCCTTACAACGCAAGCTTCCTGGCCGGACGAGCTATGCGCCGGGGCATAATTGTCAATGCAAACATTGGTTAACCCGGGCCGCGCCGACGATATGTCACATAGGAGAAGTCGGCACTGTCGTCCGGGCCTGCCGGATTTCGCACGCGCGCCACCTCGTCCCATAGCTGCGCATCGATTTTGTCGAACCGCGTGTCGCCGTCCGGCCGGGCATGGACCTCGGTGATCTCAAGGCGATCGGCGGTGCCCATCCATTGCGCGTAGATTTCCGCGCCACCGATGATTGCAATCTCAGTGGCGAAACGCCGCAGCGCGTCACCAAGCGCAATGGCGCGGGCGTTGTCAAACGACGTCGTGACGATGGCGCCGCGCGCGCGGTAGTTGGGATCGCGCGTTACCACGATGTTGGTGCGGCCCGGCAGCGGCCTGCGCAGGGACTCAAAGGTCTTGCGCCCCATCACGACGGGCTTGTTCAGCGTGATCGCCTTGAAACGCTGCTGGTCGGATTTCAGCCGCCACGGAATAGCGTTGTCGCTCCCGATCACGCCGTTCTCGGCGACCGCTACGACGAGCACGATCTCCATCAGCGCGTCCCTTCCGCGAGCGTCGACAGCGCCTCGCCGGAGACGCGGCAAATCGTCCATTCGTCCATCATCTCGGCGCCGAGCGACTTGTAGAATGCAATCGACGGCGCGTTCCAGTCGAGCACCGCCCATTGCAGGCGCGACCAGCCATTGGCGAGGCATTGCTTCGCCAGATGCACGAGCAGCGCCTTGCCGATGCCCTTGCCGCGCAGCGCCGGACGCACGAAGAGGTCTTCGAGATAGATGCCGTGACGGCCGGCGAAGGTCGAGAAGTTGACGAACCAGACCGCGAAGCCGGCAAGCTCGCCGTTCCATTCCGCGATGTCGCAATAAAGCCGCGGATTGGCGCCGAACAGCGCGTCAGCGATGTCGGCCTCGCTGGCGTGAACCTCGTGCAGAAGCTTTTCGTATTCGGCGAGTTCGCGGACCAGCGAGAACACCAGTCCGGCCTCATCGGGCCGCGCGCGGCGGATCGTCAGCGACATTCAATCCCTCGGACCGCAACTCATACCGCCACCTCGGCCTTGATGTGCGGATGCGGGTCGTAACCTTCGAGTTTGAAGTCTTCGTAGCGGAACGCGAAGATATCCTTCACGTCCGGATTGATCGCCATCGTCGGCAGCGGCCGCGTCGGCCGCGTCAACTGCAGGCGCGCCTGCTCGAGATGGTTCGAGTAGAGGTGCGCGTCGCCGAGCGAGTGCACGAAATCGCCGGGCTTGAGCCCGGTCACCTGCGCGACCATCATGGTGAGCAACGCATAAGAGGCGATATTGAAGGGCACGCCGAGGAAGACGTCGCCCGAGCGCTGATAGAGCTGACAGGACAATTTGCCGTTGGCGACATAGAACTGGAACAGGCAATGGCACGGCGGCAGCGCCATCTTGTCGACCTCGGCCGGATTCCAGGCGCTGACGATCAGCCGCCGCGAATCCGGATTGCGCTTGATCATCTCGACCACGCCAGCGATCTGGTCGATGCTGCGGCCATCCGGCGCGGGCCACGACCGCCATTGCGAGCCGTACACCGGACCGAGGTCTCCGTTGGCGTCGGCCCATTCGTCCCAGATCGTGACGCCGTTGTCGTTGAGATATTTGATGTTGGTGTCGCCGGCGAGGAACCAGAGCAGCTCGTGCACGATCGCCTTCAGCGGCAGCCGCTTGGTAGTCAGCATCGGGAAGCCGGCCGCGAGGTTGAAGCGCATCTGATGACCGAAGATCGACAGCGTCCCGGTGCCGGTGCGGTCGTGCTTCTCGGCGCCGTCGGCGAGGATGCGTTCGAGCAGGTCGTGATACTGGTTCATGGCGTCTGTTTCGGGCTTTCGAGAGAACGGCCAATCTAGCGGCCAAGGCCGCCGGTCGGCACGCTGATTCGGCTGAACACACCGATTATACCCTGAAAAGTGAGCACTCCGCGCCAAACGACAAGGGGCGGAACTCGCGTCCCGCCCCTTTCCTATCCACTTGATTGTACTGGATTAAGTTGCCGGCTTGAGCACCGGCGTCCATTTCGCGATCTCGTTCTTGACGAGGGTCGCAAGTGCCTCCGGCGTACGGTTGGCGGGTGCCGGGATCACGCTGCCGAGGTCGAGCAGGCGCTTGCGGACGTTCTCATCGTCAAGCGCCTTGATGGCCGCGGCATTCAACGTGGCGATGATGGCGGGCGAAGTTCCCTTCGGCGCGAAAATCGCATTCCAGGCCTGGGCCTGGAATGCCGGCAAGCCGGCTTCCGTCGTGGTCGGCACATTGGGCAGCGACGGGTTGCGCTCGGGGGTCGCGACCGCATAGGCCTTGATGGTGCCGGCGTTGATCTGCGGCACCGCGTTGACGATCTGGTCGCACATGTAATCGACCTGGCCGGCGACCAGCGCATTCATGGCCGGGCCGGTGCCGTTGAAGGGCACGCCGACCGGTTTGACACCGAGGATCGAGTTCAGGAGCTCGCAGGAGGCGTGCGAGACCGAGCCGATGCCGGCATGCGCGGCGTTGACCTTCTCGGCATTGGCCTTCACGTAGGCGACGAATTCCTTGAGATCCTTCGGCGGAAAGTCCTTGCGGGCAAGGATCAGGATCGGCGTGCCGGCGAGCAGCGCGACGGGCTCGAAATCCTTTTCCGGGTGATAGGCAAGCTTCGGATAGAGCGGCACAGAGGCGGCGTGCGTGCCCATATGCCCTGTAATCAACGTATAGCCGTCATTGGCCGCGCGTGCGGCGCGCGTCGTCGCGGTGGTGCCGCCGGCGCCGACCACGTTCTCGATCACGATGCTCTGTCCCAGCGTCTGCGCCATGTGCGCGGTGACGATGCGCGAAATGACGTCGGTCGGGCCGCCGGCTGCGAACGGCACGATCATGGTGATGGTGCGGGTCGGATAATTTTGCGCAGACGCCGGCATGGCGAATGCGCCGAGCGCGACAAATGCCGAAAGGCATGCGCCCGCAAGCGAGCGAATGGACATCATCTCAATTCCTCCCGGAACGTTTGACCAATAAAAATGCCGGCCAAATCGGCCGGCATTTTCATTTCACGGGACGACATCGAGTGTCGATTCGACTTCCGCCTGCGGCGCGCCGACGCAGGGCCGGCGCTCCCTGTTTGAGCATGATCTATCCGGAAAACCGCTTCACACTTTTCCGGATCATGCTCTAGCCCTCGGACTCCACGAACACTTCGTCGCGCTTGGCACGCAAGGTCGGCAGCACGGCAAGCACCAGGAGGCCGGCCGCGATCGCCAGCAGCACCGCCGACAGCGGCCGCGAGACGAACACGCTCCAGTCGCCGCGCGAGATCAACAGCGCGCGACGCAGGTTCTCCTCCATCAGCGGGCCCAGCACCATGCCGAGCAGCAGCGGTGCCGGCTCGAAATCGTGCTTGATCAGCCAATAGCCGACGAGGCCGAACACGCCGGCGAGCACGACGTCGACCGGCGCGTTGTTCACCGAGTAGATGCCGATCGCGCAGAACACCACGATCGAGGGGAACATCAGGCGGTACGGCACGCGCAGCAGACGGACCCAGATGCCCACCAACGGCAGGTTGATGATGATCAGCATCAGATTGCCGATCCACATCGAGGCGATCATGCCCCAGACCAGATCGGGCTGCTTCTGCATCACCTGCGGACCCGGCACGATGCCGTGGATGGTCATCGCGCCGACCATCAGCGCCATCACCGCGTTCGGCGGGATGCCGAGCGTGAGCAGCGGGATGAACGAGGTCTGCGCCGCGGCGTTATTGGCGCTCTCCGGCGCCGCCACGCCCTCGATCGCGCCGCGGCCGAACCGCTTCGGATCCTTCGCCAGCTTCTTCTCCAGCGTATAGGCCGCGAACGAGGCGATCACGGCGCCGCCGCCCGGCAGGATGCCGAGGATCGAGCCAAGCACGGTGCCGCGCAGGATTGCCGGCGTGGAATCCGCGATGTCCTTCCTGGTCGGCATCAGGCCGGTGATCTTCTGCTGCACCAGGTTGCGGTTCATCTCGGCGCCGTGGTCGAGGTTGCGAATGATCTCCGCGAAGCCGAACACGCCCATCGCCACGGTGGCAAAGCCGAGACCGTCGGCGAGCTCGGGGATGTTGAAGGCCATGCGCGAGGCGCCGGTCTCGATGTCGGAGCCGACCATCGACAGCAACAGGCCGAACACGATCATCGCGATCGCCTTCAGCACCGAGCCCTTGGCGAGCACCACCGCGAAGATCAGGCCGAGCACCATCAGCGAGAAATACTCAGCCGGGCCGAACGCCAGCGCGAGCTTGGTCAGCGGCGCGCCGAGCACGGCGATCAGCACGGTCGCGACGCAGCCAGCGAAGAACGAGCCGATCGCGGCGATCGCCAGAGCCGGACCGGCGCGGCCCTGCTTGGCCATCTGGTGGCCGTCGAGCGCGGTGACCACGGAGGTCGCCTCGCCCGGAATATTGACCAGGATCGAGGTGGTCGAGCCGCCATATTGCGCGCCGTAATAGATGCCGGCGAGCATGATCAGCGCACCGACCGGCGGCAGGCCGAAGGTGATCGGCAGCAGCATGGCGACGGTGGCGATGGTGCCGATGCCCGGCAGCACGCCGACCAGCGTGCCAACCAGCGCGCCGATCAGGCACATCAGAAGGTTGATCGGCGAGAATGCGACCGCGAAACCGTGGGCGAGATTGGCGAACAGTTCCATCACGCCCTCACTGGATCAGGAAACGCGGGAACATCGGCATCGGAAGTCCCAGCACATAGGGGAAAAGCAGCGCGCAGCCGAGGGTCAGACAGGCGCCGACAATGATGGCCTCGACCAATTTCGTCTCCTGCGAGCCCGTCGCCGCGATCATGAAGGCGGCAAAGGCGGAGACCACAAGCCCGAGTGGCCGGATCGCCAATGCGAAGAACACGATTGCGGCGGATACGAACAACGGGCCGCGCCAGGAATAGGCCGCGATATGCGGGCCATTCTGCAGAACTCCCATCAGCGCGACACCACCGCCGAGCAACAGCAGCAGCACGGCGAACATGCGCGGCGCGGTTCCGGCGCCGAACGAAAATCCGTGCATGCCCTGCAAATCGCTCGAGGCCCACAAGGCAAACAGCGCAACCGCCATCATGGCGAGCCCGCCGACAAAATCCTGCGGACCGCGCACCCATTTCGGCAAGATCGATTTGACCGGCGCCTCGCTCGGCGTATCGCTCATGACTTCGCTTCCCCCGTCAGGGCTGTCCCGCCCGTTTTGATTGAATGGCTTGGTTTGTGGTGCGTTGACCGAAAGCCTTGCTAGCGATTTTCGTCAGATAACGCCAGCGAAACCCAAGAGGCCTCCGGCCAGCAACATCCACAAAGGGTTGATCCGCGTCGCAAAAGCAAGCGCGGCCGCGACAATGGTGATCAGGACCGCGATCCAACTTTGGTCTGAGGTTTGCGCCACGATCAGGCCGGAGGCCGCCATCAGACCGATCGACAGCGGAACCAGTGCCGCCTGGATCATCGCCGGCCAGCGCGCCTCGCGCGAGCGATCGAGGAAACGGCTCACATAATAGGCAAGCAGCGCGGTCGGTCCGCACATCGCCACCGTCGCGGCCAACGCCCCGGCGACGCCTGCGACAGAATAGCCTATCAAGGTCACGATCAGCACGTTCGGCCCCGGCGAGAGCTGCGAGATCGCGAATACGTCGGCGAACTGCTTGTCGGTCAGCCAGTGATGCACGTCGACGGCGGCACGGTGCATTTCGGGAAGCGCCGAATTGGCGCCGCCGACCGCAAACAGCGACATCAGGCCGAAGGTCCAGACCAGCGCCGCGATCGGGTTGGACTCCGAGCTCATGCCCGCACCATGCGGCGCACCAGGACCGTCGTCGCAATGCTGAGCGGGATCGCCACGAGCAGCACGATCTGGAGCGGCCAGCGGATCAGTCCGATCGCGACGAAAACAGCAGCCAGAATGACGAGGCCCGTGACATCGCGCCGCTTCAGGAGCGGCATCATCATCTTGAAGACGACGGCGAACAGCAGCCCGACCGCGGCGCAGGCGACGCCGGCGAGCGTCCGGCGCAGCACGTCGATGTCGCCGTAACGGGCATAGAGCGCGGCAAGGATGGTCGCGATCACCATCGGCGGCCCGACCAGCCCGGCGAAGGCGGCGAGCCCGCCGGCTATGCCGCGAAAGCGCGAGCCGAATACGACCGACAGGTTGACGATGTTCGGACCTGGCAGGAAATGGCACAGCGCGAAGGTCTCGTTGAACTCCTCCGCGGTCATCCAGCGGTGCTGCTCGACGATCGCGCGCCGGGCCCAGACCAGAACCCCGCCAAAGCCGGCCAGCGACATCTTGGCAAAGGCCAGGAACAGCTCGAGCAGGCCGGGCTGGTGGGGCGGCGATGGTGCGGAGGCATCCGGCGCCGGGGCGGCAACCGGCGGAGAATCCGGGGGCATGGACAAAGCCTAGAACGGCGCCGGGACAGCGCCAAGACCCTGGCCAACACTCTGGCCAACCCGAAATCGGTAGTTTTCACAGCCGAAAGGGCCTGAATCGGCTCTGTTTTTCTAAGACTTTGCGGCTATATTGGGGGTGCCGGTTCGCCGGCTATGGAAATAAATGACCGTCGCAATAAACCATTCGGACCCGGGGGCGGTACCCGGCGCCTCCACCGAAATCCATCCGTCGCGGTGGCTTTCGGCGGGGGCGAAATAGGATCGACGAGGGCGTAAAGGGCGTGTTTTTTCTCGGTATGGTTCCGCCGACATCGGGCCAATGCAATAGTTGCCAACGACAACTTTGCTCCGGTTGCTCAGGCTGCGTAACGCAGTTTGAAAGACCATCTTAAAGTCCTAGCGGGTTAAGCTCCGCTAGGCGGGGTTCGGAGGCACCTGGCAACAGAAGCCTCCACTTTATCCCTTGTTTCCCAATCGGGCGTCCGCGCGCATTTCAGCGGCCAGCCCTGCTGATTTCCGGCTCCCGGCGGGGTAGCATGGCAAAAGGGCGAGTCGGACGGTCCGGCGCCGCCCCGGCGGGCATTTTCGAAGCGACAGGATCACCATGGCGACCGATCACATCCGATATGACGTGCTGGCGCGCGATGCGCTGCGCGGGGTGCTGCGCCGGGTGTTGTCCGACGCCGCCGAACATGGCCTGCCAGGTGAGCACCATTTCTACATCACCTTCCTGTCGCACGGCGACGGCGTGAAGCTGTCGCCCCGGCTGCTCGCGCAGTATCCGGAGGAGATGACCATCATCCTGCAGCACCAGTTCTGGGATCTGGTGGTGACCGAGGATCGCTTCGAGGTCGGCCTGTCGTTCGGCGGGATTCCCGAGCGGCTGACCGTGCCGTTCGCCGCGGTGACGCGCTTCCTCGATCCGTCCGCGCCGTTCGATTTGCGCTTCGATGTCTCGGACGCACTGTCCGAAGA
>NZ_JADYVV010000044.1:0-75522 GCF_020194035.1 Bradyrhizobium sp. BRP56 | reverse complement strand
AGATGAAGCGGACGGTGTCTTCCGACAGCCCCTTCGGGGCCTTGTCGGACTCGATCAGCGTCTCAAACCCATATCGATACTGGTCGACGTCGATGCGCCGGACGCGCTCGACCGTCTCTTGTACAGCAGGCATTCAATCCTCCGCTCGCGGTTTCAAGGACCGCGGTGGATCTCAAGTTCCGAAAATCTCTTACGATGCTTTGATGACGAAATCCGCTTAGAACAGTTCAAGCTGTGTTTCGTCGTCTCCCCTTAACTAAGGTATCGGCGAGCTTTCGCCAAGCCTTGAGGGTCAAATCCACGTCTGTCTCCGTGGTAGACCAGCCAAGACTGAGCCGCACCGCTCCCTGGGACACCTCCGGACGGTATCCCATTGCCTCCAGCACGTGGGACGGCTGGACCTTGCCCGACGAGCAGGCGGAACCGGACGAGACCGCGATTCCCCCGAGGTCGAACCCGATGACCGCCGTCTCGGCCTTCATGCCGGGTGCCGTGAACAGAACGGTATTAGGCAACCGCTTGACGTCATCGGAGAACACCAGCACGTCCGGCGTCTGCCGCAGCCCGTGCTCGAGCCGGTCGCGCAATCCCCTGACGCGGGCCGCGTCGCCCTTCAGCGCCGCCATCGCGGCCTTGGCGGCCGCACCGAACCCGGCGATGCCGGCGATATTCTCGGTTCCTGCCCGCCGCCCGAGCTCCTGCCCGCCGCCGCGCAGAAACGCCTCCAGACCCTCGACGCCCTCGGCGAGCACCAGCGCGCCTGCGCCCTTCGGTCCGCCGATCTTGTGCGCCGACAGCGTCACCAGGTCGGCCTGCGTCGAGGCCAGATCGAATGGGATCTTGCCGAACGCCTGGATCGCATCGACATGCAGCAGCCCGCCGGCCGCATGGACGATTGCGGCGACATCAGCCACCGGCTGAATGGCACCGGTCTCGTTGTTCGCCAGCATCACCGAGACCAGAGCCGGCGGACCGTCCGCCAGCAGTGCGCGCAGATGGTTGAGATCGATCACGCCGGCCCGCGTGACATGGATTGCGGCGGTCGCCTCGGTCGCAAACCGACCGCCCGCGAGCACGGACGCGTGCTCGATCGCCGACACCAGGAGCCGCTGCACCGGCGCGCCCGCAGCACGGCGCAATCCCGGCGTCAGTGCGAGCGCATTGGCTTCGGTCCCGCCGGAGAGAAACACCACGTCCTGCGGCCGGCCGCCGACCGCCTTCGCCACGGCATTGCGGGCATCCTCAAGCAGCCGTCGCGCCCGCCGGCCCTCGCTGTGCACCGAGGACGGGTTGCCGATCAACTCCCACGCCGCAGCCATCGCCGCCTTCGCCTCCTGGCGAAGCGGCGTGGTGGCATTCCAATCGAGATAGACGCGATCGGCCATGGAGCTATCCGCGGCAACCACCATGGTTGCGGCCTTCACTGCGAGATAACGACAGTTGACGACCGAGACCAGATCAGACGTCACCGGCACGGGAGATTTTTCACGCGCGGCGGGAGCCTTGCTGCCGCGAGACACGGCGTTCGCGATCCCTTGAGCACGATAGCATTATAACAGGCTGAAACGTCAGGTAGCCTTCGAAGCGATCCGGCGTGTCGATCCGGATCGCCGTCGCCGCGTTCGGCAACGTGCGCGTTGCGACGCGGATTCGCGACCGCCAAGCGGCACAATTTCCTTGATTTTTGCCCCTTGCGTCATGCTAGAAGGCCTCCAGCGTGCCGCGCGGCGGTGCCTGCGCCGATTTCATCACGAGCTGCTCTGTTCGCGAACCGTCGCTGAAGATGGCTCCAACCGGTTGATTGATCGACGTCAATCAAGGGAACGCGGCAATCAAGGGAACACAATGCCTGAAGTCATTTTCACCGGCCCTGCTGGCCGCCTCGAGGGCCGCTACCACCCGGCCAAGCAGAAGAACGCGCCGATTGCGATGATCCTGCATCCGCATCCGCAGTTCCACGGCACGATGAACCACCAGATCGTCTATCAGTGCTACTACGCGTTCGCGCATCGCGGCTTCTCGGTGCTGCGCTTCAACTTCCGTGGCGTCGGCCGCAGCCAGGGCTCGTTCGATCACGGCACCGGCGAATTGTCTGACGCCGCGAGCGCGCTCGACTGGGCGCAGGCGATCAATCCGGAGGCGCGCGCCTGCTGGGTTGCGGGCTTCTCGTTCGGCGCTTGGATCGGCATGCAGCTTCTGATGCGCCGGCCGGAGGTCGAGGGATTCATCTCGATCGCGCCGCCCGCCAATCTCTACGACTTCTCGTTCCTTGCACCCTGCCCGTCGTCGGGCCTGATCGTGCACGGCGACAAGGATGCCGTGGTGCCGCCCAAGGACGTCAACACGCTCGTCGAGAAGCTGAAGACGCAGAAGGGCATCGTGATCGACCAGCAGGTCATCCCCGGCGCCAACCACTTCTTCGACGGCAAGCTCGAGCCGCTGATGGAGACGGTGACCGGCTATCTCGACATGCGTCTCGCCAACGTGCGCTGACGCGATCTTGTAGCCCGGATGGAGCGAAGCGAAATCCGGGATCACTGTCTCAGCGGTTAGACCTGCCCCGGATTGCGCTTCGCTCCATCCGGGCTACGGATTCCACGTAGCCCGCATGAGCGAAGCGACATGCGGGGCGCGACCGACAAGAACCCGGATATCGCTGCGCTCATCCGGGCTACGGCACTGACCTATTCCGGCGCCAGCTTCAGTGCGGTGATGCCGATCAGCACGAATGCGATTCCCGCGACTTTCATCGGGTTGAGCGCCTCGTTGAACAGCAGCACGCCCATGGCCAGCGTGCCAGCCGCGCCGATGCCGGTCCACACCGTGTAGGCGACGCCGACGCCAAGCACCTGCAGCGCGCGTCCGAGCAGGAACACGAACGCCGCGAGCAGCAGCAGCGAGACCAGCGTCCAGCCGAGCCGCGTATAGCCTTCGGCATATTTCATCGAAACCGCCCAGCCGACGTCCAGCAGGCCGGCGATGATGAGCGCGATCCAGGCAACCGAGTGCGACATGGCTTACGCGGCAAGCTTCAGCATATGCGCGCGGTGGCCGACCAGGAACGCGTGCAGCAGCGCCGGATAATCAGGCGACACCGCGCTGCGTACGCTCGGCCGCTGTGCCAGCGCGCTGCGCCAGGCGCGAAGTTTTGGCGTGTGCGTGAAAACAGCGAGATCGGTCAGCTGGTCGAACAGATCGAAATAGCGGAAGATCGGCGCGAACACCGCATCCACCAGACTGAAATTCTGCCCGGCGAAGAACGGACCGGCGCCGAGCGCAGCCTCGACGCGCGCGAATTTCGCCGCGACCGCCTGCCGCTTGCTCTCGAAGGCCGCGGCATCTGTCGCAGTCTCGAGCCCCCAGAGATCGCCGAGAATGGCCGAGCCGAACTCCATCCAGGCGCGATGCTCGGCGCGCGTCAGCGCGTTCTCCGGATGCAGCTTCTCCCCCGCCTGCGTCTCCTCGATGTACTCGCAGATCACGTTGCTCTCGAACAGCGCGACCTCCTTGCCGTCGTCGCGCGTCACCAGCAGCACCGGCACCTTGCCGAGCGGCGAGATCTTCAGGAACCAGTCCGGCTTGTTGGCGAGATCGATGTCGATCCGCTCGAACGGCACGCCCTTCTCACCCAGTGCGATCACCGCGCGTTGCACATAGGGGCAGAGCTTGTGGCTGATCAGTTTCAGGGCGGCCATGACGAACCTCGCGTTCAATGCAACTGCATCGAATTAAATGCAACGGCATGGAACTGTCAAGGTAGATGCAATTGCATCTAAATCACGGTCGCGCGATAATGCCCCCGGTCATCGGGATCGGCACCCCCGTGGTGGCGGGATAGCTCAGCGGCAGGCCCTTCATGCCGCGCGCGGCAAGGAAGCCGAACGCCTGCGCCTCGATCGCGTCCGCCGCCCAGCCGAGCGCCTCGGCCGGCTCGACGGTCGCCGGCGCCAGGCGCTCGCGCAGCATCCGCAGCATCGTGAGGTTGGAGGCGCCGCCGCCACAGATGATCCAGCTTTTCGGCCGTTTCGGCAGCAGCGGCACGATGCGGGCGATGGCCGCGGCAGTGAAGGCGGTCAGCGTCGCGGCGCCATCGGCCGGCGCCACGGCGCCGAGCTTGAGGCTGGCGAAGTCGTTGCGGTCGAGCGATTTCGGCGGCGGCAGGGCAAAGAACGGCAGCTTCAACGCCTGTGCGATCCAGGGCTCGTCCGGTTTGCCCAGCGCGGCGAACTTGCCGGCGGTGTCGAACGGCTGGTGCATCTGACGGAACATGAAGTCGTCGAGCAGCGCATTGCCCGGCCCGGTGTCGCAGGCGATCAACGTGTCCGTGCCGTCGATATAGGTGATGTTGGAGACGCCGCCGATATTGACCACGACGATCGGCCCCTCGCGGTTCAGCGATTGCACCAGCGCGCGGTGGTAGACCGGCACGAAAGGCGCGCCCTGCCCGCCGGCCTCGACGTCGGCGGCGCGGAAATCGTGCATCACCGGAATGTGGATCACCTTGGCGAGCGCCAGGGCATCTCCGATCTGCACCGTCAACCTCCGCTCGGGGCGGTGCAGCACGGTCTGGCCATGGAACCCGACGATGTCGATGTCCTGGGCCGAGATCCGGTGCTGGGCCGTGAAGCTGGCGACCGCCTCGGCATGGGCGGTGGTGACGGCCTGCTCGGCCTGCCGCAAAATCCCCGGCCGGGCGTCGCGCCGCGACAGATGGACCGCCTCCGTCAGCGCCTGGCGCAGCAGGCTGCGCTCGCCTTCGGTATAAGGCCGATAGCCCGAGGGCCCGAAGGCCTTGATCTGGCGGCCGTCGGTCTCGATCAATGCCACGTCGACCCCGTCGAGCGAGGTGCCGCTCATCAGACCGAGTGCCGTTAACATCATGTTGGAAGCGCCCCAGCCGGGAACCCCCGGCTTGTCTCAAACAAGTACATCCTATAATGCCACTGCGCGTCCGCCTGCGGCAGCCTCAAGCATCAAGGTTCCGCAAATAGATGCAAAAACCGTAAAACAAGAATGATCTGGCTCGCCGACAAATGACTGCATTTAAATCGGATTTCCTGAACACTTTACAGGAACGCGGCTTCGTCCACCAGTGCTCCGATTTCGAGGGCCTCGACGCGCTCGCCGCGAAGGGCGAGGCAACCGCCTATGTCGGCTATGATTGCACCGCACCGTCGCTGCACATCGGCAACTTCCTCACCATGATGATGCTGTACTGGCTGCAGCAGAGCGGCAACAAGCCGATCACGCTGATGGGCGGCGGCACCACGATGGTCGGCGATCCCTCCGGCAAGGACGAGACGCGCGCGATGCGCACGGTTGCGGAGATCGAAGCCAACAAGGCCTCGATCCGCGGCGTGTTCGCCAAGGTGCTGCGTTACGGCAATGGGCCTTCCGACGCCATCATGCTCGACAATGCCGAGTGGCTGACCAAATTGAACTGGATCGAGATGCTGCGCGACATCGGCCGGCACTTCTCGGTCAACCGCATGCTGACCATGGACTCGGTGCGGCTCCGGCTCGAGCGCGAGCAGGAAATGAGCTTCATCGAATTCAACTACATGGTCTGCCAGGCCTACGACTTCGTCGAGCTGTCGCGCCGCGCGGGCTGCCGGCTGCAGATGGGCGGCTCCGACCAGTGGGGCAATATCGTCAACGGCGTCGATCTCGGCCGCCGCATGGGCACGCCGCAACTGTTCGCGCTGACCACGCCGCTGCTCACCACCGCCTCCGGCGACAAGATGGGCAAGACCGCCAAGGGCGCGGTGTGGCTCAACGCCGACCAGTTCTCGCCCTACGATTTCTGGCAGTACTGGCGCAATGTCGAGGACGCCGACGTCGTCAAGTTCCTCAAGCTGTTCACCATCCTGCCGATGAGCGAGATCAGCAAGCTTGCGGCGCTGGCCGGCGGCGAGATCAACGAGGCCAAGAAGGTGCTGGCGACCGAGGCGACCGCCCTGCTCCATGGCCGCGATGCAGCGAACGAAGCCGCCGAGACCGCGCGCCGCACCTTCGAGGAAGGTGCGCTGGCCGAAACCTTGCCGACGGTGGAAATTCCGCGCGGCGAATTTGAAGCCGGCGTCGGCGTGCTGGTCGCCTTCGTCAAGGCCGAGCTCGTCGCTTCCAACGGCGAAGCGCGCCGGCAGATCAAGGGCGGCGGCCTTCGCGTCAACGACGCTGCCGTGACCGATGAGAAGATGCTGCTGACTTCGGCCAATTTCACGCCGGAAGGCGTGGTGAAACTGTCGCTCGGCAAGAAGCGCCACGTCCTGCTGAAGCCTGCATAGGCGCATTCGCATTTGTCGGTTGTCGGGAGTGCGGAAAGCGCGCTCCCATCTTTCCGATGGACCAGCAGACCACGCCTCCGAACGACACGCTTGCAACGCCGGCGAAGCAGTCCCGCGTCGCGCTGAACGTGCTCGCGCTCTGCTTCGTGCTGTCGGTGCTTGGGCGCGGCCTTAGCGACAGCTTCACCGTTTTCCTGAAACCGATCTCGGAAAATTTCGGCTGGGACCGCGCCTCTGTGGTGTCGGTCTACTCGCTGACCTGGCTCGCCAGCGGCCTGACCGCGCCACTGGTCGGACGCCTGTTCGACCGCTCGGGTCCGCGCGTGGTCTATGCGCTCGGCCTCTCGCTGCTCGGTTGCGCCTTCCTCGTCGCCTCGCGCGCGCAAGCACTCTGGCAATTCCAGCTCAGCGTCGGCCTCTGCGTCGGTTTCGGCACCGCGCTGATCGGCAATGTGTCGAATTCGATCCTGCTCGGCCGCTGGTTCGGACCACGCCTGCCGACCGCGATGGCCGTGATGTATTCGGCGACCGGCGCCGGCCTGTTGCTGCTGTTGCCGCTGTCGCAGGTTCTGATCGACCGGATCGGCTGGCGCGAGGCCTATCAGGTGTTCGGCATCGGCGCGCTCTGCCTGCTTGTTCCGCTGGTCTTTCTGCCATGGCGGCTGCTCGCCGGCGGATCGCCGCATATCGTCAGGAAGGCGGAAAGCAGCTTGGCCGACGAAGGCTGGACGCTGCTCGGCGCAATGCGCCACCACGCCTTCTGGGCGCTGTTCTCCACCTTCTTCTTCACCGCGATCGCGATGTATGCGCTGACCGCGCAGATCGTCGCCTATCTGATCGATGTCGGCTTCCCGCCGCTGCAGGCGGCAACCGCCTGGGGCTTCTCCGGCGTCGCGCTGTTCGTCGGCATGCTCGGCGTGTCCACCCTCGACGGCATCATCGGCCGCCGGCCCTCGGTGTTGTTCAGCTACGGCGTCTCGATCCTCGGCATCATTCTGCTCTGGCTGCTGCAGTGGTATCCGAATTACTGGCTGCTGACCGGCTTCATCATCTGCTTCGGCAGCATGATCGGCTCGCGCGGCCCGCTGATCACCGCGACCGCGCTGAAGATCTTCCGCGGCGAGCGCGTCGGCACGATCTACGGGACGATCATGATCGGCAGCGGCCTCGGCTCCGGCCTTGGCTCATGGGGCGGCGGCCTGATCCACGACTGGACCCACAGCTACAATCCGTTGATCGCCTTCGCGCTGGTCAATGTGGTGCTCGGCCTGATCCCGTTCCTGGTGGTGCCGGCGCTGCGACGGTGAGTTCGGACGCGTCCGCTTGCCCCTGCGGAGGCGATGTGGAATCCGACATGAACGCATGCCGGCCTTGGACCCAACACCTTGGGCCGATAGGCGGCATTCGCGAAATGAAACAGGCCGCCAACAGCAGCGGCCCTAGTCGATGGCTCCAATTCCTTGATTGCGAGAACCGACTCGAGCGGCCTTGTAAGCCCGGAAGTCGATCCTCTGGTCCGGTACTGCTAGCCGCAGCGACGAACTCTCCGGACCGATCCGTCGTCACGCTCGATCGTGACGGTGCGGCATCCGCGATATCCGCGATCATACCCGTAGGCGCGATAAGCGGGTCGATCGTAGTCTCGGTAGTAACGGGGCTCCGGGCCCACTCTCACGCCGCCGAGCGGAGTATCAACGGCAACCTGAGCTGACGCGGGTGCAATGGAGATCGGCGTGGCCATAGCGAAACCGGCGACCGCCAGTACACCAGCCAATAACAGGGCTCTCATGAGAGTTCCTCCTGAGTTTGTTGAATTGCTCTCCAACATCCCAGACAGGGCAAGGTTCCTGCGCGAACCTCATCCGGACGGCGGGCCGCTCGGACTTGGTCGCAGCCTCGGATGAATGCGGACAGAAACCGGCCAGCGCCTGTTCCCAAACCAAGCAGATGCAACCGGGATGTCTGTCGAGGGTCGAAAGCAGGCTCGGCGCGCCGCAAATAACCCCGGAGGCCAGCAAGACAGATATTGCCGCAGATATTCGCTCGATCCAGGCTTCTTCCTCCATCGAGGGGCCTCCATGGATATGCGTACAGTCATGACATCATCATTCCGGTTTCACATCGCCGTCGTGTTCGCAGCGGTATTCAAGGACGCCGATTTCTCCAGAAAGGGCGTCAATCATGAATGGATTTGGAAAGCTCGCGATTGCAGTATTGCTTGGCTCGACCGCGCTCGGCGCACCCGCGCGCGCCGACGATGACGATCATCGTGAGCATCGTGCCATCGAGCACGTGCTCTTGATCAGCGTCGACGGCATGCACGAGGTCGACCTGCAGCGTTACGTCAAAGGCCATCCCAAATCGACCTTCGCCAAGCTGCTGAGGCACGGTGTGCACTACACCAATGCGCACACCTCCTACCCCTCGGATTCGTTCCCAGGACTGTTGGCATTCATGACTGGCGCCTCACCAAAGACGCACGGCGTCTTCTACGATGACACTTACGACCAGACCCTGTATCCGCCCGGAAGCAACTGTCAGGGCAAACCGGGCACCGAAGCCACATATTTCGAAGCGCTTGACTACGATCTAAGCAAGCTTGACGGCGGCGGTCCGGCCAATTCCGATCACATCAATCCGGCGAACCTGCCGCTGCGCAAGGTCGGCGGCGCTTGCCAGCCGGTCTATCCGCACGCCTACCTGAAGAACGACACCACAACGATCATGGAGGTCATCCACGAGGCCGGCCTGCGCACGGCCTGGTCGGACAAGCACCCGGCCTATGAGATCATCAGCGGCCCGTCCGGCAAGGGTCTCGATGAACTCTACGCTCCCGAGATCAATTCGACGACCCTGCTTGCCACCGCACCTCAGTTGATCCCGACGCCCAAAGCCAGTGACGACTGGACCGTGAACCCAGTCTACACCCGCTACTACGACAACCTGAAGGTCACCTCAGTCCTGAACTGGATCAAGGGCCTCGACCATACCGGGACGAAGACCGTCGGCGTGCCGGCGCTCCTGGGCATGAACTTCCAGGCCGTCAGTGTCGGCCAGAAGATCACCGCCGACGGCTACACGGACGCGGCCGGCACACCGAGCACGGAGCTCGAATTGTCGCTCGACTTCGTCGACAGCTCGCTCGGCCAGATGCTTGAACAGCTCGACAAGCAGCATCTCACCAGGAACACCCTCGTCATCGTCGGCGCGAAGCACGGCCAGTCACCGATCGACGTGGGCCAGCTTCACATGCTCAAGGGCAGCACCAATCCGAGGCTGCCGCTGGGCCATCCCGACGTCGTCGACCCGGTCGACCTGTTGGCCGCCGGCGGCGTAAAGGCGGCCCTGGAGACAGCCGACGATGTCTCGCTGATCTGGCTGGCCGATCAGAGCCAGGCCACCAGGGCCGTCAGCATTCTCGAGAACGACAAGGTTCTCCTCAACCAGGCCCGCATCGAAAAGATCTATGCCGGCGACGAGTTGAAGGACAAATTCGGCAACCCGGCCCAGGGCCGCACGCCCGACATCATCATCCAGCCGATCCACGGCACGATCTACAGCGCGAGTTCGAAGAAGGTGTCCGAGCATGGCGGGTTCACCGACGACGATACTCACGTCCTGCTGGTTGTCGCCAACCCGGGCTTCGAAGGCGCGGTGGTTGATGAGAAGGTCGAGAACAAGCAGGTTGCGCCGACCATCCTGCGTGCGCTCCACCTCAACGCCAATAAGCTCACAGGCGCTCGCGCAGAGCATACCGCCGCGCTGCCCGGTTTCGACGACCGCTGAATTGAACGACTCCGGAAGACGTTAAATCAACGGCGCCCGATGCCACTCTCGGGCGCCGTTCTGTTTTGCCATTCTGGAAGGTCGACACTAAAGCGCGATGAGATCGGGTTGAATCATCATCGCGCCTTGGCTCTTTGTTTGAGCATGATCTCTTCGGAAAACCGCTTCGCACTTTTCCGGATCATGCTTTAGCCCTCGCGCGATGGCTTCCGCCACCGCGCTTCGCTTAGTTGTTCGTCGTCGGCAGATCGTTCGGGCCGTACTGCTTGAACTCGAAGATCTTGCGCGTCAGGCCGGGCGCCAGCGCGGAGATCGGGTTGACGCGCAGCACCGGCGCGCTCGGCGTTCCCACCACTTCATAGGTCACGCCGATCAGGCCTTCATTGCTGCCGGCGCCGAGGAAAATCCCGAAGAACGGGATCTGGCCGAACATGTTGTTCAACCCGTACATCGGAATGAAGGTGCCGTTCATCCGCACCTGGTTGCCGATATAGTCGATGCTGCCTTCGATGGTCGCGCCGATGGTCGGTCCCTTGACCACACCATTGCGGATCGAAAGCTGACCGCTCTGGCGCGTGAATTCGGCGCGCAGCGCGTCGAACCCGATGCCGTTCTGGGTGCTGACCGGCCCGCCGGCAACGGCGCGATCGAGCTGGGTCTCGCCCTTCACCGAGAATCCGGTGATATTGATGAGCCCCTCCCTGGGGCTCGGCTCAGGGATCGGCGGCTCCATCGCGAGCGTAAGCTGGCCGCCGACCACCTTCGAATAGGTATCGATGAAGCGCAGGAACGCACCGGCGTCGCTGGTCTGCAGATAGATCACCTCGCGGCCCTGCTGGCGTCCGCGCATATCGACCGTGACGGGGGTGTCGCGGCCGACCTTGCCGCTCAGCGTGAACGCCTTGAAGAACCCGTTGCGGCGCGAGACCTTGGCGTCGACGCTGCGCAGCGCTTCGCCGTTGAATCCTGCGACCGCGCCGAGTTTCAGATCGACATCGAAATCGGTGGTCCTGGTCTTGCTCTTGGGATCGCTATCGCGGCCGGAGATCGCCGACTTCAGGAAGCCGCGACCGTCGAACACGTCGCCGCGCATCGTGACCTTGATCACGCCGTCGGGACCGCGATCGGCCCGCAGCGAGGTCTTGTCGCCTTCCGACGGCGCGTAGGTCGGGAAGTACGCATTCATGAGATCGCCGTTCTGGTCGACCTCGAGCGCCCCCTTGATCGACGCGCCGGCGCCGTCGATCGAGATATCCTCGAACCGGGTCGATTGCCCCTTCGGCACCACGTTGAAGGTCGCCTTGCCGGCACGGCCCTGCGCCTTGACCCAGCCCGGCAGGATGTTGTCGAGCTTGAGCTGGGTCAGGTCGGCCTCGACGCCCATCTTGGTGGTGGGATTGTCGCCGCTGCCGATCTTGCCGCTCAGCTTGATCGGGATCGCGCCGGAGACCGCGGGACCGAGATCAAGCCCGAGGCGCGCGCGGCTTGCATCATCCAGCGTCGCCTGCAGCTTGACGTCGGCATCGCCCTCGGCGGGCTTACGGTAGTCGAGCGAGGCCGCCTGCCCGTTGATCTTGACATCGCCCTTGACCTGGAAGCCGGCATTGCTGGCGATCACCTTCAGCGCGTTGGCTTCGAGCTTCTGGTTCATCACCAGCTTGTCGACAGCAACGCCGGAGATGTCGGCGGTGACCGAGTAGAGCGTATCGGCCTTGGTCAGCTCGCCCTTCACGGGCATGCCGAGATTGATCGTTGCGGTGACGTTGCCCTTGCTGGCGTTGGGATCGATCGGCGGACCGGAGAGATCGCTGAGCCGGTCGGAGGCGAGGATTTCGGCGGCAGCCGGCACCGGACAGTCGACCCGAAACTTGACCTTCGACGGCGACGGCTTCGGCGCCATGTCCGGCACCTCGAAGGTGAAGTCCGACAGCGTGATCTTGCGGCCCGCCGGCGTGTCGGCAATGCCCTGGTTGATGGTCACGGTCGCGGTGCGGCCGGTCACCCTGGCCTTCAGATCCGCGTCATGCACCGCGGGCATCTGATCCACCGGGCGCACCGTGACACCGGAGGCTACAATGTTGACCGAGAGGCCGTCATCCGGGATCGGCGGTCCCTTGCGCGACAGGTTGTGCACCGGCGAATTGACGCCGACATCGATACGCTGGAGCGTGCCGCGATCGATCCGCTCGAGCACCCATTCGCGCACCTCGGGCACGATGATGACCGGCCACATCCGTTTCAGGGCCGAGGCCGACATCGGCGTGCCGGCGAATCCGAGCTGCAGCCGCGGCTCGCCGGAATAGTCGATGCTGCCGGTTCCGGCGACGCCGATCTCGCCATTGGAGATGTCGGCCTGGGTCAGCAGCACGCGCTTCTTGTCGGTGTCGAACCGGAAGCCGATGTTGATGCGATTGAAGATCAGCGGCGGTTCGTTCTTGTCGGCACCGGCCAGCACGATGGTGCCGCCCGACAGGCCGGCCTGCCAGTCGGTGACGTTGTCGTTCGGCGGCTCGAGATGGCCGAGCAGCGTGATGCGGTTGGCGCCCGAGACGACCTTGATCGGCGCCAGCAGTACGCGCCGGCCCGAATCCCATTCCACGCTCATCTCGGCCGCATCGATCGGCATCGGGTAGTCGGGCGTGTCGGTGTCGATGATGTTGCCGGCGCCGACATTGATCTTGCCGCGGAAGTAGGTCGGCAGGCCGTCGCGGCCGAGCTCGCCCTTCATCTCGCCCGACAGCGGCAGGTCGGCGGTGTAGGTCAGATCCTTGGTCCGGAGCGCGAGCAGGATGTTCCGGGTGGAAACCTTGTCGGCCTTGATGTCGATCGAGCGCACGCCGTTCTGCTGTGGTCCGACCAGCACGCGCACCGACCAGGGCTTTGCGCCCTCCTCGCCGAAGCTGAGCGCGACGCCGCCGCCGCTCGGGCGCCGCAGGCTGAGGCTGATGTTCTCGAAGCTCCATTTGTTGCCGCGCTGCTGATCGTCGACGACGAGATTGCCGTTCTTCAGGCCGATCTCGTTGAGGTTCTGCCCGTCGAGGCCGGTCATGCTGAGGCTGTCGAGCCAGTCGAGACCGGCGAGCAGCCCGCTCTGGGCCGAATCGGATGCGCCCGCGGAGGGCTCGGCGGCAGCTGGCGGCGAGGCAACGGGCGGCGGCGGTGCTGCGGGTGTCGGCCGCGGGAATGTCGGCGGCATCCCCGCCTCCCGCTTGGAGGCAACGCCAGTGGCCAGCGGTTTTGCCGTGTCACCGGCGGACACGGTGACATTGCCGTCGGGCGTGATGCGCACCGACAGCTCCGCATCGACCAGATTGAGGCTCTCCGCCCGCAACTGGCCCATCAAGAGCGCGGTTCCCGACAGGCGCACCTCGGCCTTGGGCGCGCTCGCAACCACCGCATGGTCCCGATCGCGGACGATGATGTCGCGGATGCGCACCGCGATCCTGACGCGGCCGGCGCGCTCGATCTGCGTTCCGCCGACCTCGACCGTGTTGCCGTGGCCGATATTCTCCTCGATCGCCGCGGCGAGCCACGGCGTCGCCATGTCGAGATTGATCGGGCCGGCGCCGAGCCGCCACCACAGCCCGCCGAAGCAGGTCGCGAACATCGCGACCAGCACCACGAGGACCAGTCCGATGCGACGGATCCAGCGCTCGCCGTTCAGCCAGCGCTGCATGCCGGAGCAGAAATCGGTGAAGCGATGCAGGTTGGTGTGGGAACGCGCCAGCAATTGCCGCGCACGGTTGCCCGCCGCCTCATCCTGCTCGTCCCACGCAGCGTCGTCCTCCCATTGCGAGAGGTCAGCCCCGGCGCGCGGATTTGGACCCTGCGGCGACGTGTTCCTTGCCATTGTCTCTCGGTGCTGACGGCGAAGCTGATCGCCGCCATCGGGGCGCCCGTCGATCCGTATCGAGCGCTCCTGTGCCGGCATCGCCGCCTATCCTCGCCTAATCGTGTTACTCGCCGATGGCCCCCAGAGCGGACCAAACCAACCAATCAAAAGCCAATTCAGCAAGCGGACGGGTCACGCGTCGAATTCCTTGTCACCATACTCCGTGGCCATCAAACTTGCCCAGCGGCCGGAGCGAATCCGACTGCCGCCAATAAGACCGCAATACCCCAATGGTTGAGCTTCGGAAAGCGACGAAAGGAAGGCGTATGTCCAAGAAAACGCGCAAGAAATCCTCCAACACAACCGGGAAGCGGGTCGCAACAAAGGTTGCGCGCGCCGCAAGCGCAAGCACTGGGAAGTCCGCGACGAAAACCCGCACAGCGGTTGCGAAGAAGGCAGCGGCCAAGAAAACAACTAAGAAAACGACCAAGGCGACCGCAGCGGGTGTTCGAAGCAAAGCCTCGCACAAGGCGGCATCGAAACCGTTAAAGCCAGAGCCGGCCGCAACCGTGACCAGTTCGTCCGCCGTCACACTTGCCGAGGGCGCCACGGCGCCTAGCTTCAACCTGCCGCGCGACGGCGGGGGCAGCGTTTCGCTGAAGGATTTTGCCGGCAAGAAACTGGTGCTGTTCTTCTACCCCCGCGCCGACACCCCCGGCTGCACCAGGGAGGCGATCGATTTCACCCGGCTCAAAAGCGAGTTCGTAGCGGCAGGGACCGAAGTGGTCGGCATTTCCGCCGACACGGTTAAGGCGCAGGAGTCATTTCGAAACAAACACCAGCTGTCGGTGCCGCTGGTCTCGGACCCAACCCACCAGATGCTGGAGGCATATGGCGCCTGGGGCGAAAAATCCATGTATGGCAGGACCTTCATGGGAATTATTCGCACGACGGTTCTGGTCGATTCCAGTGGAAAGGTCGCCCGGATCTGGCGCCATGTGAAGGTCGACGGCCACGCCGAAGCGGTATTGGAGGCGGCCCGGGCGCTCTGACGGGACGGGTTCCGTTTCCTGAAAATTAACCATGACGGGCTCAAATCGGCCCCGCAAATTAGCCGTACGGAGCTTGGTCCGACCGGCCGCGGGAGTACCGATGTCGAGCCGGTCCGGTCACCACAAACACCATCATCCGCAGGACCATGGCCGGACGCCGGCGCGCCGTCCGGCAGCCCATCACCCCGCACCTGCCGCCGCGGCGGTGGCGGCCTCCGGCGAGGGCTATACGCTGGTCCATGCCGGCAAGCAGGTCCGGTTCGGGCCGGTGGTGTTCTGGATCATCGTCGGCACCGTGGTGCTGCTCGGCATGTGGTCGGCGGCGACCGCGACCTATTTCGCGTTCCGCGACGACGTGCTGACCCGGCTGATCGCGCGCCAGGCCGAGATGCAATACGCCTATGAGGACCGCATCTCGGAGCTGCGCGCCAAGGTTGACCGCACCACCAGCCGCCAGCTGCTCGACCAGGAGCAGTTCGACCAGAAGCTCGACCAGATCATGAAGCGGCAGTCGACGCTGGAATCGCGCGCCACCGCGCTCGGCGCGATGCCTGACGTCACCAGCACCGGATCGATCAAGCCGCAGGGCCGCGCCGAGGCGGCGCCGTCCTCAGGCACGCTGAAACCCTCCCCGATCAGCGACACCGTGATCTTCGTGGCGCCGCCGGATCGCGAGGCACGGCTGGAATCGCGCGCGCCGCTGATCGCCAAGACGCAGCCGAACCAGTTCGCCAAGGCCCAGGGTGTCGACAACGTGCTGGTCCGCCTGCAAACCTCGCTTGACCAGGTCGAGCGGCGCCAGGTTGCCGCGCTCGCCTCGGTCGAGGACAGCATCGATTCCAAGGTGCGCCGGATGCGCGGCGTGATCTCCGATCTCGGCCTCAACATGGCGCAGCTCGAGGCGGCGACGCCGCGCTCCGGCATGGGCGGGCCCTTTGTCCCTGTGAAACTCTCTGCCGACGCCGGCGCGTTCGAACGCCAGCTCTATCGCATCAACATCAACCGGGCACAGATGCAGCGACTGAACCAGACGCTGGCGCTGGTGCCTTACCGCAAGCCCGTGGTCGGTGAAGTCGAATTCACCAGCGGCTTCGGCGTGCGCTCCGATCCCTTCCTCGGCCGGCCGGCAATGCACACCGGCCTCGACTTCCGCGCCGCGCAAGGCGATCCGGTGCGTGTCACCGCCAACGGCAAGGTGGTGTCGGCGGGCTGGGCCGGCGGCTATGGCCGCATGGTCGAGGTCGATCACGGCAACGGGCTCTCGACCCGCTACGGCCATCTCTCCGAGATCGGCGTCAAGGTCGGTGAATACGTCAAGATCGGCCAGGTGATCGGCGCCGTCGGCTCGACCGGCCGCTCCACCGGTCCGCATCTGCACTATGAAACCCGCATCGACGGCGAAGCTGTCGATCCGCAGAAATTCCTCCGCGCCGGCGTTCGGCTCAGCGCCGGCTAGCTCAATCTCACGACGGTCGATCTGAGCATCGGCGCAAGCGGTCTCGCTTGCGCCGATCTTGTTTGCGGTTTCAGCGGCGGCCGCCGCCGCCCATGCCGCCGGGCGGTCCGCCGCCACCGAATCCGCCGCCGGGCCCAAACGGACCACCGCCACCGCCGCCAGGACCGAACGGTCCGCCGGGCGAGCCGAAGCCACCGGGGCCGGGGCCGGTCGGTCCACCACTCAGCGGATCAGGCGCAGGCCCGCCGCCTGGCGGGCTGCCGCCCGGCATGCCGGACGGCGCCCCACCGGGGCCACCACCTGGACCGCCGCCACCAGGCGCGCCGCGGCCGCCCGGGCCGCCCGGTCCCGATCCATGACCCGGCCCGGATCCGCCGCCGCCGGGGCCGCGGCCCGGCGTGCCCGGGCTCTTCACCGACGAGCCCGGGAACTTGCCGACCGACTGCACCGATTCGACGCGCAGCTCGCGCGGGCCCGACAGCTGCGCGTTGACGACGACGCGCGTATCGGCCGCCGGCGAAAACCGCGAATGGTCGCGCGCGACAAAGCCGGAGCCGAGCTGCAGGTCGTTGCCGACCCGCCGCACATAGGCCTCGATCAGCAGCCGGTTCGCGCCGGCAAGATCGGAGAAGTCGTCGGCCCGGCTGCGCGACACCTGCATCACGCCCTGCACGACGTGTCCCTCGGCCTGCACGCGCTGACCGGCCAGCGCCGCATCGACGCCGGCGAGCTTGAGCTCGCCGATCCGCAAGACGCCGGCACGGTCGCGCTCGAGCGGCCCTGCGACACGCGCGGCGGCGTCGTGGCGCTCCTGCACCAGACTTGCGACGACGACGCCGTCGGTGCGGCGCAGCCCGAACACGGCGACATGCGCGCCCACCTTCAGCCAGCTCTCGCGTCCGGTCCAGGCGACCGTCTGGCCGAGCACTGTCAGCCCGCCCGGCTTCATTTGCTCGATCGGCCCGGTCACCTCGCTGGTCACATCGATGCGTTTGGTCGACAGCGTGCCGCCGGCATCGCGCTGCGCCACCACGCGCGCGAGTTGTCCGATCCGCAGCGCCTTCGCGCTCGCCGCCTCGCCGTCGATTCTGACCGGCACGTCGGGTGCATAGGCGACGCGCTCGCCATTGACATAGATCGAGCCGAATCGCTGGATCACCCCGACGATGCCGGTGCCACCGATGCCTTGATCGGAACCGGTGATGCCGGTGCCGCCGATGCCCTGATCGTTGCCGCGCTTCTTGACCTGCGCGCCCGCGAGCGACGTTCCGGCAAGCCAGAACGCTGCGAGCAGCGCGCGGCGCGAAATGACCGGCGGGCGCTTCACGCTGCACCACCTTCGTCGGCATCGTCATCCACCGGGCCGTCCGGCCCCTCGCGGTAGATGTAGATGCCGAAATTCCAGCGATAGTCGCCGCCCTTGTCCTTTGCGAGCGCGCGGTTGGCCTCGCGGTTGGCGACCTTGAGCGCCTCCATCGCCAGTTCGCGCGAGCGGCCTTCGAGCCGCTTGGCGAGCTTTGCCGACAGGCCGTCGTAATGCACCGCGCGTTCGAGGAAGCGCGGCGCGGCCGAGGATACGTTGAGCTCGGCGGCCGCGACATGGTCGTGCAGGTTGCGGCCGAGATAGTGCCATTTGCGGTCGTCGTCACCATGCGGCACGAAGGCCTCCTCGACCAGCATGATCTCGTCGTCGTCATTGATGGTGACGAGCTTGCGGTCGAGCCATTCGTCCAGCACGGCGCGCGGCCGCACATCCTTGGTGATCGATTCGACCAGCGTCTCGAACGACGGGGCGCCTCCGTCCGCGGTGCGCGGCAGCGGCAGCGGATCGCCCTTGGCATCGGTGAACTCGGGCGCCGCCAGCCAGCGCGCGATGATCGCGCTGGTGCGCGACAGCGTCGCCGGCACCGCATTGACCGGCGCGCCGGCGCCGCGCAGTCGCGCCACCTCCTTGCGGTGGATGCCGGTCAGCAGGCTGACGCGGCTGTCGGTCTGCTCCTTGCCCTCGAGCGCGAAGTCGTGCTCGGCGACGTTGACATAGAGCTCGCGCAGCAGCTGGGTCAGCGCCGGAAACGTCATGCCGCCGCGGATGCAGAGCCGCACCAGCGGACGCAGCATCCGCGCCAGCGGCGCATGCAGCTTCGCTGCGGCGATCGGCGCGGACGATCCCACCTTCGACTTCGGGCCCTTGGCATTCATGCCTAACTTTTAGCCGTCCGCGCCGTGGGACACAATCCCACCTCACTTGACGTGTGACATTTTCCCACTTATGGGAAACAAAATCACCTCCGGACACAGCTCGCGCGCTCGCCAGCGGGTGTCACGGAGTCCGGCACTGCCGCCATCGCCACGGACCGCTCCATGACGTCTGCCCGATTCGACCTAGCGATCGCGGAAGCCTGCCGGATCGCCCAGGTTCCCTTTGAGGAGTTCGTGTCGACGGTGATGGCGGGCGGCTATCCCTGTCTGCCGGGCGTTGCGCCCGGATCGCCGCGCCGCTTCGACGAAACCGACCTCCTCGCGCTCTACATCTACGGCCGCCTGCTCGCCTTCGGCTTCGGCGGTCTGCGCGCCGGCGAATATGCCTGCCGCGCACATGCCGGCCTCCGCGCCGAGCCACGCGCGCAATCGATCTCGATTGCGCTGACCTCCGACGGCGGCAAGCGCGTCGTGATCGAGCAGGATCTGCAGCGCCCGGCAGCGGCAATGCTGCCCGAGCGGATTCATTTCGACATCGCCGCGATCAGGCGCCAGATGCAGCCGATCGAACGCAGCACCGCCGAGCCGGCCTGACGCTCCCGCTAGAGCACGCATCTGACGATGCGTTCCGACCTCTCCCCGCACGCGGGGCGAGGTGAAGCGGAGGCCGTTGCTCGATCCACAAGTAGGCTCATGGCGCTTTAGATACGCCCGCATTCGCTCGCCCGCGCCGTCGCGGCGCGATCGCACCGTCATGCGTTCCGCCGCCGTCCGCAAAAAGTTGTCCACCGCCATACGTGGGACATAATCCCACATTTTAGTCCGCCGCCATTGACGTGTGAAATTTTCCCACGTATCCAGAATTCATCCAAAAGGGAATCCGACCCAATGTCTCTTCGTTCGGCCCGCGAAACCTGTTCGTTTCACGAACCCGGTCGGTTCGCCGCCACCGCACTCCGTTTCACGCCGCAGGCGCCATTCTGTTTCACGCCGCAGGTGCCTTGCGGCCCGATCGAGCCGGTGTTTCCGGCGCTGCTGCGCTCGCTGGTGTTCGCCGCCGCGCTGGCGCTGCCGTTCATCGTCGCCCTGTTCGTCGCATGATCCGGATCGAGCCGCCCATGATCGTCGTCAACGAGCCGGCCCGGCGTCCGTCGGTGCTCCACATCTTCAAGGTCTACTATCCCGACCTGTTCGGCGGCACGCTGACGGTGATCCGTGATATCTGCGCCGGACTGAAGGACACGTTCAACGCCGCCGTGCTGGTCTGCTCGCGCTCCGGCGGCGAACGGCAGATCGTGGTCAATGACGTTGCGGTCGAGCGCGTGCACTCGTTCGGCGACGTGCTCTCGCTGCCGGCGGCGCCGACCTATCCGTGGCGGCTGTGGCGCCGCATCGCCGAGCACGATCTGCTGGCGCTGCACGCCCCCTTCCCGCTCGCCGACCTCGTCTTCGCATTCGGGCTCGGCCGCACCCGCCCGTTGGTCGTGCACTGGCACGCCGACATCGTCTCGCACGCGGCCTTGCGCTTCCTCGTCGAGCCGATGATGCGGCGAACCCTGCGCCGGGCCGCCGCGATCATCGTCTCCGATCCGGTGCTGATCGAAACCACGCCGCTGCTGCAGGAATTTTCCGACAAGTGCCACGCCGTTCCGTTCGGCGTCGATGTCGCCAAATATGACCGGCCGGCCGCACAGGCCGACGACGTCAACGCCCGCGGCCGTCTCGTGCTCGCCTGCGGACGCCTCGTTCCGTACAAGGGCTTCGACGTGCTGGTGCGCGCCGCGCATGCCCGCAATTTCGAGGTCTGGATCGTCGGCGAGGGCCGCGAGCGCGACAACCTCGAGCAGCTGATCCGCGACTATGGCTTGCAGGACCGCGTCCGCCTGCTCGGCTCGGTGTCCGAGAGCGAACGCGTCAAGCTGATGCGCATCGCCGATGTGTTCGTGATGCCGTCGGTGACCAATGCGGAGACCTTCGGGCTGGCGCAGCTCGAGGCGATGGCCGCAAGCCGGCCCGTCGTCAACACCGCGCTCGACACCGGCGTTCCGCATGTCGCCCGCGACGGCCTCGAGGCCATCACGGTGCCGCCCGGCGATCCCGCCGCGCTCGCCGACGCCGTCGAAACGCTGATCAACGATCCCGAGCGGCGCCGCCGCATGGGTCAGGCCGCGCGCCATCGCGCGCTGACGAAATACTCAACCGCAGCCTTCAAGGAGGGAGTCGAGACGGTGTATCGCAAGGTCGTTACCGAGGAGGCCGCCGCAAGGGACGCGGGGTCGTCAGCCCCAGCCCTGCGTCCCCGAACGGCAGGTTTCGTCGGCGCGATCCAGATCGCGGCAACACTGGCCTGGTCCGACGTGCGCCATCGCTACGTCCGCTCCCTCCTTGGACCCTTCTGGATGTCGATCCAGATGGCGATCATGGTGGCCGTGCTCGGCTCGGTCATCGGCCATCTCTCCAACGCCAGCGCAGTGGCGCGGCTGCCGATGCTGGCGGCGAGCCTCACCGCCTGGACCTTCCTCAACGGCGTGGTGCTCGACGCCACCACCGCGCTGCAGGGCTCGGCCAGCCTGATCAAGGATCGCGCGCTGCCGCCGGTGATCTTCCTGCTGCAATGTACCTTCCGGCAGGCGCTGTTCGCGGCCCATAACGCGATCGTGCCGCTGCTCCTGTGGCTCGTGCTGACGCCGCGCGATGTCGGCGGCGCCATTGCCGCCCTCCCCGGCCTCGCCCTGTTCGTGGTCTGCACGCTGGGGCTGAGCCTCGTGCTCGGCGCGCTGGCGACGCGTTACCGCGACATCAAGCCGATCATCGAGTCCTCGCTGACGCTGGCCTTCCTGGCCTCGCCGATCATCTGGACATCCGAGATGATCGATCGCGGCTCGACCGTGATGCGGCTCAATCCGCTGACGCATCTGTTCGCGATCTGGCGCGACCCGCTGGCGACCGGTCATGTCGCAACGGCAAGCGTGATCTACGTGCTGGCGTGCCTGGCCGCGCTCGCAGTCGCCGCGACCATCACCGTCGCCCATCTGCGCAAAGCGGCATTCTGGATCTAGGGCATGGCAAGCATCCACCTCCGCGACGTCTGCCTGGATTATCCGCTGTACGGTGCTTACGACTTCTCGCTGAAGCGCCGCCTGCTCGGCCGCCTGTTCCGCCAGGCCAGCGAGATGCGCACCATCCGCGCGGTCGACAGCATCTCGATCGAGGCGAAAGCCGGCGCCCGCATCGGCCTCGCCGGCCCGAACGGCTCCGGCAAGTCCACCCTGCTGCGGCTGATCGCCGGCGTGTTCCCGGCGACCAGCGGCCGCGTCGAGATATCAGGCAACATCGTGCCGCTGCTCGGCCTCGGCGCCGGCGTCAATCTCGATTTCGTCGCCGCCGACAATATCAACCTGCTGCTGCGGATATCGGGGCGCAAGCCGACGCCGGCGATCCTGGACGAGATCTGGGCGTTCACGGAACTGGAGGAGCGCATGCGGCGGCTGCCGCTGCGCATGTTCTCGTCAGGCATGCTGATGCGCGTGCTGTTCGCGACCGCGACCGCGTTTCCCGCCGATATCCTGCTGCTCGACGAGTGGCTCAGCGTGGTCGACGAGAATTTCTCGGCCAAGGCCGAGCAGCGGCTGCGCAAGATGGTCGAGACCGCGGCGATCGTGATCATCGCCTCGCACGACCACGCCCTGCTGCGCCGGACCTGCAACAGCATCATCAATCTCGATCACGGCCGCATCGCCAGCACCGTCGCGCTGGATGCGCCCGCCCCGCATCACCTCGAGCTCAGAGAAATCAGCGCATGACAAAGATCCTGGTCGTCAGCGAGGCGCTTGGCGAGCCCAACCACAAGCGCGGCATCTTCCATTTTACCCGTGAATTGATCCGCTCGCTGGCCGGCGACGGACATGCCCTGACCCTCGTCGTGGAGACCACGCGCCGGTACCGGAAGCTGCGCCGCAGGCAGCAGCGGACGCGCCTGCTGCCCGAGGACTCCCGGCTGATCGAGCTGCTCGCGCTCTATCGTTACCTCGATGAAACCGACATGAACTCGCCGATCATGCGCGGCGGCCTGCGCCGCACCGTCAACTGGTTCAAGCACAAGCTCGACGCGGCGACCTCGCTCGAATTCATCATCGCCTTCCTGCGCTCGATTCGTCTGCTGCCGACCAGCGTCAAGCTGATCGAGAACCGGACCGAAGGCCTCGAATACATTCCGACCGATTTGCGCCATCTCGAATTGTTCGGCGATTTCCTGCTCGAGCCCGGCTTCTACAGCTATCAGGACACGTCGGCCCTGACCCGGTTGCCGCCGCCGCGGGTCGATGCGCGCGACTACGACGTCATTCTCGTCGACACCCCGACCCGGGTTGCGATCCAGCGCCGCCCGGGCGCAAAGGTGATTTGCGTCGTGCACGACCTGTTGCCGATCACCGATCTCAAGCTGGACGACATCGCAACACGCCTGTTCCTGTCGCGCCTTTTCACCAGCGTGAATCAGGCTGACGAGCTCGCTTTCGTCTCGAACTACAGCATGAACCGCTTCCGCGCCCTGCTCCCGCAATATGCGCACATTCCGGCGCGGGTGGTCTATCCGCGGACCCGTTTCGACGTCGCGGAAGCGCCGCTTGCGGCGGTGCCAACCGCCGTCCCGGCACGGCCGAGCTTCGTCGTCATTGTCTCGAACGAGCCCCGCAAGAACCTCGCGGCCGTCATCCGCGCCTTCCGCAAGCTGCCGGAGGCCGATCTCGTCGTGATCGGCTATGCCGGCGGCGCCAACCAGGCGCGCAACCTGCCGAAGAACGTCCGTTTCTCCGGCTATGTCGACGAGCACGAGAAGGCGGCACTGATCGCGGACGCGCACGGCCTGATCATGCCGAGCCTCGCCGAAGGCTTTGGCGTCCCGACCATCGAGGCATTCGCGGCCAACACACCCGTGCTGTGCTCCGATATTGCCGTGTTCCGCGAGGTCGCGGGCGAGCTTGCCGACTATTTCGATCCGTTCTCGACCGACTCGATCTGCGCCTCGGTGCGACGCCTGCTGGCGCAGCAGGAGCAATGGCGCGACCGGATCCGTGCGCGGCGGGTCGAACTTGCAGAGCGCTTCGGCCACCACACCCAGGCGCGCGACCTGCTGTCGCATCGGGCTGCCCCGGACGTCGCGGCCGCCGCCGAGGCGCTCACCGCCGCGATGGCGACCTTCAACGGTGCAACCGCGCACGGCGTGTAACCGGTCATGAGCACCGATTCCGACGCCATTGGTCTCGCAATCGAACCGCCAGCACGATGGCGCGATCGCGTCCGCACCTGGTCCGGCTCAGTCCCCTATGTCCGCGCCACCGATACCCTGATCGTCTTGGCCGCGGCGTCGCTACCCTGGTCGACCACGGCACTCGCCGTCTTCATGCTGCTGTGGCTTGTCGCCGTGATCCCGACCATCGACTGGGAGCAGTTCATTCTCGACCTCGCGCAACCGGCCTTTGCCTTGCCGATCGCGCTGGTCGCACTCGCGGTGATCGGCGTGGCGTGGTCGGAGACGAGCTGGGCCGAACGGCTGCAAGGCATCAAGCCGCTCAGCAAGCTGCTGCTGCTGCCGTTCCTGCTCGGCTATTTCCAGCGCTCACAGCGCGGGCTCTGGGTATTCGTAGCCTTCCTGGTATCGTGCACGCTGCTGATGATCCTGTCCTGGATCGCGCTGGCGGTGCCGCAGCTCAAGCTCGCGCACACCGCCTCCGACGGCGTGCCGGTCAAGAACTACCTCGACCAGAGCCAGGAGTTCGCGCTCTGCGCGTTCGCGCTGGCGCTGCCGGCATTGACGGCGCTGCGGGCCCGGCAATGGCGCTTCGCGGCCGGCGCCATCGCGCTGATGCTGCTGTTCGTCGCCAACATGCTCTACGTCGTCTCGGCGCGGACCGCGCTGGTCTACATGCCGGTGCTGTTGATCCTGTTCGCCTCGCTGCATCTGTCGCGGCGGGCCACGCGGCTGCTGTTCGCCGGCGTCGCGGTCACCAGCCTTGTGGTCTGGACCACGTCCCCCTACCTCCGCCAACGCATCGCCGACGTCGGCATCGAGTATCGCGCCCACGACACCTCGGGCATCGCCTCGACCGCGCAGCGCCTGACCTATTGGCGGAAGTCGGTGAAGTTCATCGCCGAGGCGCCTTGGCTCGGCCACGGCACCGGCTCGATCAGGCACATGTTCACGCAGGATGCCGTCGGACAAGCCGGCCTTGAGGCCGAGGTGATCAACAACCCGCACAACCAGACCCTCAATGTCGGGGTCCAGTGGGGGCTGATCGGCATCCTGCTGCTCTACACGATGTGGATCAGCCACGTCAGGCTGTTCGCCGGCCGCGATCTCGTGAGCTGGATCGGACTCGCCGTGGTCGTGCAGAACATCACAAGCTCGCTGCTCAATTCGCATCTGTCCGATTTTCACGAGGGCTGGATGTACGTGATCGGCGTCGGCGTCGCCGGCGGCATGGCGCTCCGCGCCCGCCGGCTGGAGAAGATTTTGGCGTAGATTTGTGCCTCACGCCGCGCAGCACATTCGGTGTCGTCCCTGCCTAGTGCGCAATTGCGCACGGGAGCAGGGACCCATAACCACAAATGCTGATTGTTGCGCGACGCTGGAACGACGAGTCCCTTCAACAACGTCCGCCGCGGAGTATGAGTCCCGGCTTCCGCCGGGACGACGGCGGTGTTTGCGGCGCCAGCAACGCCCTTCTAACAACCGGCCGCCTACCGCGACGCCTCGTGCCCGACCTCGCCGGTGATGACGTCACCGAACAGCTCCCATGCCTCGCCGTTGAAGCGCATCAGCTGCATCTGCTCGATCGGGAAGTAGTCGTCGGGGGAGGTGTTGACCATGACTCCCGGGAGCATCAGGTCGGAGTGGAAGTTCTTCAGGCTGGCGGCCTGCTTCATCACGTTCTCGCGCGTGAGATTGTCGCCGCATTGCTTCAGCACCTGCATCATCGCCTCGGCCTGGACATAGCCATAGAGGTTGTTGGCGTTGGCCTTGTCGCCGTCGGGATAATACTTGTCCATGAAGGCGCGCCAGCTTTGCACCGCCGGATCCTTGTCCCAGGTCGGATCCGTCGGGTCCTTCAGATAGGCGGTCGAGATGATGCCCTTGGAGAACTCGAGTCCGGCCGGCTTCAGCACCGAGGCGACCGAGGTCGCGGTGTTGGCGAGAAAGAATTTCGGCTTCCAGCCGAGCTCGCCCACCTTCCGGATCGCCTGCGCCGAGCCCTTCGGCGCCGCCCAGGAGAAGAAGATGTCGGCGCCGGAATCGTGCAGCGCGACGATCTGCGAATCGATCGAGGGATCGGAGACCTCGTACGACTTGTCGGCGATGATCATGCCGACCTTGTCGCCGAGCCCGTCCTTCAGGCCCTTGAACTGATCCTTGCCGGCATCGTCATTCTGCCAGAACACCGCGATCTTGCTGTCGGGGAATTTGTCGCGAATGTACTTTGCGTAGATGCGGCCCTCGCTCTGGTAGTTGGGCTGGAAGCCCATCGTCCAGGGAAAGTTCTTGGGATCACCGAACTTGGTGCCGCCGGAGGCGACGAACAATTGCGGCACCTTCTTGGCATTCATGTATTTCATGATTGCCGAATTGGACGGCGTGCCGAGCGGCTGGAAGATCAGCAGCACCTCGTCGCTCTCGACCAGCTTGCGCGCCTGCTCGATCGCCTTCGGAGGCGAATAGGCGTCGTCGTAGCTGATGAAGTTGATCTTGCGGCCGTTGATGCCACCCTGCTCGTTGGTCATCTTGAAGAACGCGGCCTCGGTCTTGCCGATCACCCCATAGGACGACGCCGGGCCGCTGTATGGCATGATGTTGCCAATCTTGATTTCGCCATCACTCGCGCCGGGATCGTATTTCCTCTGCGCGGTGGCCGAGGTCGCGATCAGTGCGGCACTTGCGAACGCCGCGATTGCGCCAATATATCCGAAACGAGCCGGCATCGTTTTCTCCCAATTTTTGTCGTTGGTTTTGGCGGCAAGTCTCGCAAGAGACGCATGTGCTGGCAAGCGCTGGGTTTTTCCGTTGGGCGAAACGGCATTGTTGCCTGGCGCTATTTATGATTGAAGGTCAATCTGGGGATCACGAGTCGAGGCGTTCTGATTGCGTAAACCGGACATCCGTACCGGTCCGCGGCATCCGCATCTTGCGGCCGCGGGCTATGAGATCACGCGCCGCCTCAGCGAGTCTGCGCTGGCGAAGCGTGGCCTGCACAAGGCCAATGGCGCGTTCGCGCAGCGCACGATCGCCTCGATCCGCGAAAAACTGCAACGCGGCGAGACCGTCTACATCGCCGGCCTCGCCTGCCCCGGCACGCACAATACCGGCGTCGCGCTGGTCGAGATCACCCAGAAGGACGGACCGCGCCTGATCGTCAACAACGAGGAAGAGCGCTTCTCCGGCAACAAGCACACCAACGAGTTCCCGCAATACGCACTCGACGACATGCGCAAGGTGTTACAGCGGATGGGCCGCGACATCGGCGATATCGCCGCCTTCGTCACGACATGGGACTATCCGGCGTTGCTGGCGATGCTGATCCGCACCTCGCTCGAGGAAGCACCGGCCAGCCTCAAATTACTGCGCGCCCCGATCGCACCGGCAATCAATCTGCGCCAGCTGGATCAGGTGCGACGGCTGTCGCGCCGGCTCGGCCGGATGTACGGGCTCGACAAGCAATTGCCGCTGATCTGCATGCCGCACCACGACAATCACGCCTGGTACTCGTTCACGGCCTCGCCGTTCGCCGATACGCGCGAGCGTGTCGCGATCGCGGTGCTCGACGGCACCGGCGACGTCGGCTCGATCTCGCTCTATGTCGCCGAGAACGGCGAGATGAAGCAGCTCTATTGCAATGAGAGCCTGTTCGACTCGCTCGGTGCTTTCTACACGGTGATCTCATCCAGCCAGGGCGGCTGGACCTGGCTGTCCAGCGAGGGCCGTTACATGGGCGCCGCCGCCTGGGGCGACATGAACCGCGCCACCAATCCGTATTATCAGCGCCTGAAGGCGGTGCTGCAGCTCGGGCCCAACGGCAGCGTGCAGCTCAATCGCGCGATGGCCAATTGGTACGCCGATCCCGCCGACAATCCCTATCATCAACCGCTGATCGACATTCTCGGTCCGCCGCTGCGCCCCGACCAGCTCTGGAATCCCGACGCCGTGCTGCGCGTCGAGGACATCAATCACCGCCCCGACACCAAGGACCGCGTCGACAAGGCGGCCGCGACGCAACTGGTGTTCGAGGACGCGATGATCCATGTCATCGACCATCTCTTGCGCACCACCGGCACCGACCGCCTGGTGCTGACCGGGGGCGTCGCGCTGAACGCGCTCGGCAACATGCGGCTGCTCGAGCATTTCGACGAGGCGTGGTTTGAGCGGGCGCAGCAGCGCAAGACGCGGCTGCATATGTGGGTGCCGCCGGTGCCCGGCGATCCCGGCGTGCCGATCGGCGCCGCCTGGCTGTTCGCGCATAGGGCGGGCGCGCCGCGCGGCGCGCCGCTGTCGCACGCATTCTATTGCGGCCTGCCGCCCTCGAACGCCGACATCACCGCGGCGCTGCAAGCCGACGACATCGCCTCGACCGAGATCGGCAATGTGGCGACTTCAGAAGGGCGCGACGCGGTTGCCGACCTGATGGCGTCCATGGTCGCGCAAGGCGGTGTGATCGCGATCTATCAGGGCGCCGCCGAAACCGGCCCGCGCGCGCTCGGCCATCGCTCGATCCTCGCCAATCCCTGCGATCCCGAGGTGCGCGAGCGGCTCAACGAGCGCGTCAAGTATCGCGAGGCGATCCGGCCGCTGGCGCCGATGGCGACGCTGCAAGCTGCGCGCGATTATTTCGAGCTGGAAGACGGCGCCTCCGACGCCGACTACAACGCCTACAACTACATGGTGCTCACGGCGCATTCGAAGCCCGAGGCGCGCGCGAAGATTCCGGCGGTGGTGCATGCCGACGGCACCGGCCGCATCCAGATCGTGCGCGAGGCCGACGATCCCCTCACCCATGCCTATCTGAAGGCGCTCGGCCGTCATATCGGCATCGAGATGTCGGTCAACACCTCGTTCAATGTCGCGGGTCCGATCGCGCAGACGCCGGCGCAGGCGATGGACACGCTGCGCCGCTCCAAGGGGCTAGATGCCGTGGTGCTGGTCGCCGACGACGGCACCGCCTTTGCCGCCTGGCACGGCGGCGAGCGCGACAGCGGACGCTTCAGCGGATGGTATGCGGCGTGGAAGCAGGCGCGCGGCTGAACCAGGCCAGCACGCGGCCGTCGATCAAGAGCAGCGCGCTCGCGATCACCAGCGCGCCGATCACCTCGCGCAGCGCGATCGGCTCGCCGAGCACGAGATATCCGAGCAGCATCGCGGTGACCGGAATCAGCAGCGTCACCAGCATCACATTGGTCGCGCCGGAGCGCTGCAGGATCTGGAAGAACACGATATAGGCCAGCGCCGTCGACAGCGCCGCGAGCCCGAGCACGGCGAGCCATGTCGCGGGATGCGGCATCGGCAACAGCCACGGCCGATCGACGACGGCGGCGATGGGCGCCATCAGCACCGCCGAGGCCATCATCTGGAACGTCGCGGTCCCCAGCGGCGGCACCCGCTGCGGCAGCCGCCGCCCGACCAGCGCCGCGATGCCGTAGCTGAAGGCGCCGGCGAGGCACAGCAGGATGCCGATGCCCTGCCGGCTCTCGAAGCCGAGTGCATCGCCATGCAGGATCGCAACCCCGATCAGCCCGACCAGGACGCCCGCCACGCGGCGCGCCTGCAGCCGCTCCTCGCCGGCCGCCGCCATCACGACCACCGCGAACAGCGGCGTCGTCGCGTTGAGGATCGAGGCCAGCCCGCTCGGAATATAGGTCTGCCCGAACACGATCAGCGCAAACGGCAGCACATTGTTGAACAGCCCCATCGCAACGAATGGCGCCCAGCCGGACAGGCCGCGCGGGAATTCGATTCTGGCGGCCCGCAGCAGCGGCAGCAGGATGATCGTGCCGAGCACGACGCGCAGCAGCACCAGGGTCAGCGGCGGCAATTCGCGCAGGATCACGCCGTTGAAGAAGAACGAGCCGCCCCAGAGTACCGACAGCAGGACAAGCAGACCCCAGTCGCGACGATCGATGCGGTTGACGGCGGAAGGCATATCGGGCGCTCACCTGCAGTCGGACAGGTGACTAGCGCGGCGCCGCGAATATTCCCACCCGATTTCCGAGAATGGCGGCCCCGCCTATTTCGGCCGCGACACGATCTCGATCATCTGGCCCTCGTCGGCGTCGGGCGCATGGGCCTTCGCCTTGTCGTAGGCGGCGAGCGCGGCGCGGCTCACGGGCACGCCGGGCAGCAAGGTCTCGGCGAGCCGCACGGCGTAGTCGGCATCCTTGTGGCGCAGCGCCGCGGTGAACGATGCGCCGGAGAAGTTGCGGTCGATCATCCGCTTGGAGTGGCGGATCACCTGCGGGCTCGCCACCGCGCCGGTCGCCAGCGCCTCGGCCACCAATTGCATGTCGAGGCCCGCCTGCTCGGCGATCGCCACGCCCTCGGCGAGGCTTGCGATCTGCACCGCGCCGATCAGGTTGTTGATCAACTTGAACACAGTGCCGGTGCCAACCGCGCCGAAATGGCGGATCGTGCTGCCGATCGGCGCTAGGAACGGCCGCGCCCGATCGAGATCGGCGGGATCAGCGCCCACCAGCAGCGTCAGCTTGCCGGCCGCCGCCGCCTCCGGCAGGCCGGTGACCGGGCAATCGATGTAGACCAAGCCACGGCTCTGCAGTTCGCGCGCCATCTCGACCGTGTGCTGGTACGAGACCGTGGAGCATTCGATCGCGAGCGTACCGGCCTTCATGTTGGCGGCGGCGCCGTCCTTGGTCAGCCAGACCGCGCGTGAGGCTTCGTCGTCGGCGACCATGGTCACGACAGCATCGGCGTCGATCGCGGCATCCTCCGGCGAGGTCGCCCACAGCGCGCCGCGGGCGATCAGGTCCGCGGCCTTGGCCTTGCTCCGGTTCCACACGGCGACCGTGAAGCCGGCATCGAGGTAACGGCCGGCCATGCCATGACCCATGCGTCCCAATCCGATGAAAGCGACGCGCGGCATGGGCTAATCCACATCCTCGACGGAGCCGGGCCCGGTGCCGAAGGCACGCTGCGCCAAGGTCGCCGCCATGAATTCATCGAGGTCGCCATCGAGCACCCCCGACGTGTCGGAGGTCTGCACACCGGTGCGCAGGTCCTTCACCATCTGATAGGGCTGCAGCACGTAGGAGCGGATCTGGTGACCCCAGCCGATGTCGGTCTTGGCGGCCTGATCGGCAGCAGCCTGCTCCTCGCGCTTCTTCAGCTCGATCTCATAGAGCCGCGCGCGCAGCATGTCCCAGGCCTGCGCCCGGTTCTTGTGCTGGGAGCGGCCGGCTTGGCAGACCACCGCGATGCCGGTCGGGATGTGCGTCAGGCGCACCGCCGACTCGGTCTTGTTGACGTGCTGACCGCCGGCGCCGCCCGACCGCATGGTATCGGTGCGGACATCAGACTCCTTGATCTCGATCTTGATGCTGTCGTCGATCACGGGGAAGATCTGCACCGACGAGAACGAGGTGTGCCGCCGCGCGTTGGAATCGAACGGCGAGATGCGCACCAGGCGATGCACGCCGGCCTCGGTCTTCAGCCAGCCATAGGCGTTGTGGCCGCTGATCTGGATGGTGGCGGACTTGATGCCGGCCTCTTCACCCTGGGATTCTTCGAGGAACTCGATCTTGAAGCCGTGCTTCTCCGCCCAGCGCGTGTACATGCGCAGCAGCATCTGCGCCCAGTCCTGGCTCTCGGTGCCGCCGGCGCCGGCATGGACTTCGAGATAGGAATCGAACTTGTCGGCCTCGCCCGACAGCAGCGCCTCCAGCTCGCGCCGGGCGACCTCCTTCTTGAGGTCCTTGAGCGCCTTCTCGGCCTCGGTGACCACGCCCTCATCGTTCTCGGCCTCGCCAAGCTCGATCATGCCGATATTGTCCTCGAGCTCGCGCTCGACCTTGCCGATGCCTGAGAGCGCGTCCTCCAGTGAGGTACGCTCCTGCATCAGCCGCTGGGCCTTCTGGGGATCGTTCCAGAGATTGGGGTCTTCTGCGAGCTTGTTCAGCTCAGCGAGGCGTGCCGTCGATTGTTCGACGTCAAAGATGCCTCCTCAGCAGCCCGACTGACTGCTTGATCTCTTCAACAAGGCGTTCGATTTCCGCGCGCATGGTCTTTCAGGTGTTGGCTAAAAAGGTTCCGGGGGATGTAGCGACCGGCGCGGCAAAGCGCAATCGACTTGGCCGCACTATCCCGGCGATTTGGCCGGATCGACCCTTAGTAAAGCCCCCCGGTTCCCGGACGCATGAAGAAGCCGCCGTCCGGCTGTGCCCCATTCTGTGACGGCTGCGGGCCAGGTGCTGGGCCGCGCCCGTCGGCATCGGCGACGCCGATGACCGAATAGTTCTCCGGCGGCGCGGTGCCCGGCTTGAAGGCTTCGAGGATGGTGTTGCCGCCGTCGCCGGGGCCGGCGCGCATGCCGGACTTGGCGTCGACGCGGATCAGCTTGATGCCGGCCGGAACCTTGAACGGTGTCGGCGGCTTGTCGGCGAGCGCAAGCTTGAGGAAGTCGCGGGCGATCGGCGCTGCGACGTGACCGCCGGTGGCGGCGCGGCCGAGATTGCGCGGCTTGTCGTAGCCCATGTAGACGCCGACTGCGAGATCGGGCGAGAAGCCGACGAACCAGACGTCCTTCTCGTCGTTGGTGGTGCCGGTCTTGCCGGCGATCGGCTTGCCGACCTCCTTCACGACGGTTGCGGTGCCGCGCTGGACCACGCCTTCCATCATCTCGGTGATCTGGTAGGCGGTCATCGGATCGAGCACCTGTTCGCGGCGGTCGACCAGCTGCGGCTCCGGCTGGCTCTTCCATCCCCCCGGCGCGTCGCAGCCGCGGCATTCGCGGGTGTCGTGCTTGAAGATGGTATGGCCGTAGCGATCCTGGATGCGATCGATCAGCGTCGGCTTCACCCGGCGGCCGCCATTGGCGAACATCGAATAGGCCGTGACCATGCGCATCACGGTCGTTTCGCCGGCACCGAGCGCATATGACAGATAGTTCGGCAATTCGTCATAGACGCCGAAGCGCTTGGCGTATTCGCCGACCAGCGGCATGCCGATATCCTGCGCGAGGCGCACCGTCACGGTGTTGAGCGAGCGCTGCAACGCGTTGCGCAGCGTGGTCGGGCCGTAATATTTGCCGGTCGAATAGTTTTCCGGACGCCAGACGCCGGCGCCCTGCCCTTGATCGATCTCGATCGGCGCGTCGATCACGGTGGTCGACGGCGTATAGCCGTTGTCCAGCGCCGACGAGTACACGATCGGCTTGAACGACGAACCCGGCTGCCGGTAGGCCTGCGTCGCGCGGTTGAACTGGCTCTGGTCGAACGAGAAGCCGCCGACCATCGCGAGCACGCGGCCGGTCCACGGATCCATCGCCACCATGGCGCCGGACACTTCAGGCAATTGCCGCAGGCGATACTGGCCTTCGACCGCGTTGCCGTCCTTGGTCACCAGCGGATCGGCGTAGATCACGTCGCCCGGCTGCAGCACCTGCGAAACCGCGCTCGGCGCCTTGCCCTTGGTCTTGGCCCAGCGCACGCCGTCCATCGTGATGATGCCGGTCTGCCGTTCCTTGCTGACCGCGCCGCCGAGCTCGCGGCCCGGCTGGAAGCCGATCCGCGCCGACTGATCGCTGGTCTCGAGCACGACGGCCATCCGCCACGGCGAGATGTCGGACAGCGACTTCACATCGGCAAGCTTGACGCCCCAGTCACCGGAAATGTCGAGCTTGTGCAGCGCCCCCCGCCAACCCTGCGCCTCGTCGTAATTGACGAGACCTGCGACCATGGTCTTGCGCGCCATCACCTGGATCTTGGGATCGAGCGTGGTGCGCACCGACAGGCCGCCCTCGTAGAGCTTCTTTTCGCCGTAACGCTCGAAGATGTCGCGGCGGACTTCCTCGGCGAAATATTCGCCGGCGAAGATGTGCGCGCCGTTCGAGCGGCTGGTGACGTTGAGCGGGTCCTTGCGCGCCTTGTCGGCGTCGGCCTGCTTGATCCAGCCGTTCTCCAGCAGACGGTCGATCACATAGTTGCGGCGCTCGATCGCGCGGTCGCGATTGCGCACCGGATGCAGCGCCGCCGGCGCTTTCGGCAGCGCGGCGAGATAGGACGCTTCCGCGATCGTCAGCTCGTTGACCGACTTGTCGAAATAGACCAGCGACGCCGCCGCGATGCCGTAGGCGCCGAGGCCGAGATAGATTTCGTTCAGGTAGAGCTCGAGGATGCGGTCCTTGGAATAGGCGCGCTCGATGCGCATCGCGAGCAACGCTTCCTTGATCTTGCGGCTGAACGAGACCTCGTTGGTGAGCAGGAAGTTTTTCGCGACCTGCTGGGTGATGGTCGAGGCGCCCTGCGGGCGACGGTTCGAGCCGTAGTTCTGCGCATAAAGGATCGCAGCGCGCGCCATGCCCTGATAGTCGATGCCGCCGTGCTCGTAGAAGTTCTTGTCTTCGGCGGCGAGAAAGGCGTTGATCACGAGCTTCGGCACCGCCTGGATCGGCAGATAGAGCCGGCGCTCCTTGGAGTATTCGCCAAGCAGCGCGCCGTCGGCGGCATGCACGCGGGTCATCACCGGCGGCTCATAGTCCTGCAGCTGCGAGTAGTCGGGCAGATCCTTGGAGAAATGCCAGATGGCGCCAGCGACGGCGGCGACACCGACCAGGAACACGACGGTTCCGGCGGCGAACAAGAAACCCATAAACCGCACGAGCAGGCGCATTATCGACGTTCCGTTCCTACCCTCCGGCGCTCAGTCGTCAGAAGCGCCTGTCCAAAAGTGCGAAAGCCTCACACAACGAAGCTTTGGCCCAGCGAGCCACTTGCGCACGCGAATATACAAGAGCCGCCGGACAATGTGGTCGATTCTGCGGACCTGCGGTCCATTGTCTATACCGTCGCGGCTGTGGCCAAACTAGGGCTTCGGCGCAACGGCCCCGGCTTTTCAGCGGGCCGATTTCACTTTGCCGACCCGGCAGTTGCCAGCCGTTTGGCGAAGAACGTGTCGATCGCCTGGACCATCGAGCCGACCGCCTTGTTCCGCCAGCTCTCCGAGACCAGGTGCTCGAGGTCCCCCTTGTTGGAGACGTAGCCGATCTCGACCAGCACGGACGGCACGTCGGGCGCCTTCAGCACCCGGAAGCCGGCCGATTTGAGCGGATGCTTGTGCATCCGCACCGTGGTCTTCATCTCGTCCATCAGAAGACGGGCGAAGCGGTTGGAGAACGTCTTGGTTTCACGCTGCGCGAGGTCGATCAGGATGTCGGCGACCTCGGTCGGCTCGTCGGTCAGGTTCACGCCGGCGATGGCGTCGGCCTTGTTTTCGGCCTCCGCCAGCCGTTCAGCCTCGGCGTCGGAGGCCTTGTCCGACACCGTGTAGATCGTGGCGCCCTGGGCATCGCCCTCGCGGCGCGGCAGGGCGTCGGCGTGGATCGAGACGAACAGCGCCGCGGACTGGGAGCGCGCGATCTTCACCCGGTCGTTGAGTGGGATGAAGGTGTCGTCGGACCGCGTCATGACCACCCGATACTTGCCCGACTTCTCGATCCGGTCGCGCAGGGCAAGGCCAAAGCCCAGCACCAGGTTCTTCTCGGTCTGGTCGCCGGATTGCGTGCCGTTGTCGATGCCGCCGTGACCGGGATCGATCACGATCAGCGGGCGCGCGTCGGTGACCGCGACCGGCGGCAGCGCCGCCGAGGTGACGGCCGGAATGATCGCCGTGGTGGATTCGGAAATCGCCGGTTTCGATTCTGGCCGGCTCGCGGGCGCCAGCGACTGCACGAAGCTGGTGCGGTCGACCTCCTCGAAGTCCAGCACCAGCCGCGGCGGCTGACCGTTGGCGGCGTCGAGCACGTAAGAATTGGCGATCTTCACCGGTCCGGTCAGGTCGAACACGATCCGCGAGCCGCCGGGCATCACGAGGCCATAGCGGAACGCCTTCACCAGGCCCCGCCCCGCCGAGCCGGTGCCGGCCGCGAGCTGGAAATCGACCTGCGGGATATCGACCACGACACGGTAGGGGTCCGCCAGCGGGAAGGCGCGAAACTCGATCTTGCGGTCGAGGTCGAGGATGAATCGGGTCTGCTTGGCGTCGCCGGCGAGCCTGGCGCCGGATGCGACCGGGAAATTCGGGGCGCTCGCGGCCGGTGGTGCCGGCGGGCCGTTCTGCGGGCCCTCAGCGGCGCTCGGGGCGCCGGCAACGGCAAACACCGATGTTGCGGCGCAAAATAGCCCGCATCCCAGAAAAACAAGGTGTTTTGCGCGGTTCGCCACCCGATTCGTAGCCTCCCAGCTGCTTCTTACCGCATTAGAACCACACGGTTAATCGCCCCCTAATGACGCCCCGGCGAAAAGAACCGAGTGTTGCGGCGGCGTGACGCTTCCCTTGCACGCGGCGGTCAATCCACGTATGTACGAGGTGCTGACGGCTAGTACTCCCGGTTGTGTCGCGTTCAGCCTCCCGGTGCAGCGGTGGAACCTTCCTGATCGAAGATCCCGCCGTGTTTTTCCGGTCCCTCCCCAGCCAGCGCCGCGCGCGGCTGACACGGAGTGGCGGATTCAAGCCCGAGCGGCGTCCGGTCCCAGGCACACTCCCTCGCCAGAGGGACGGTTTGAGACAAGGCATAACCGATTATCCGGTCCCTTGGGGCCTCGATATGCGATGGCCGGCAGGCGCTTCGGCGCCAGACGGGGCTTTCAGCAAAAGATACGGCGGTATTTTTCGCCGCCAACATGTTTAGACGGGCCGACGCTTAATGCGCCAGACTGCATTGCCGACCAGGATCCCCCGAATGATCGCGCTGACGCGAGGTGAAAACTTCGCCCGTCGCATCATCCCGGTGAGTTCCCGTCCGGCGCTGCGCCGCGAGATGCGTTTCGGCCTTCCCCTCACCCCCGAATCAGGTGGACCGTCGCGTCACCGGGCGGCGCAGTTTGCGCGCGCCATGATCCGCGCCCGCCGCCGTCAAGAGCTCCAAAATGCCCAACAAGATGTTGATCGATGCCACCCACCCGGAAGAGACCCGGGTCGTCGTGGTCCGTGGCAATCGCGTCGAAGAGTTTGATTTCGAGACCGCCCAGCGCAAACAGCTGCGCGGCAACATTTATCTCGCCAAGGTTACGCGCGTAGAGCCGTCGCTGCAGGCCGCCTTCATCGAGTATGGCGGCAACCGGCATGGCTTCCTGGCCTTCAGCGAAATCCATCCCGACTATTATCAGATCCCGGTCGCCGACCGTCAGGCGCTGATCGAGGCCGACGAGCGCGCCCATCGCGAGGCCGAGGAAGAGCACGAGAACCGCGGCCATCGCCGCCGGTCGCGCCATCGCAACGCCCGTCGCCGCGGCCATGGCGAGCGCGTCCAGAGCGAGGTGATCGAGGGTGCGAACGACACGCAGGCGCTGCCCACCATCGAGGCTCACGAACATCCCGTCGATGCCGAGCATCATGAACATGACGCCGGGCACCACGATCACGGCGTGATCGCCCACGAAGGCCATGAACATGAGGCGCATGATCATGCGCATCACGAGGACTATGAGCATCACCATGATCATGGCCAGGATGATCATGACCACGACGATCATGGTCACGACGACCACCACGATCATGCGCATGATCACGACCACGCCCCCGAGGTGAGCGAGGCGGCGGCTGCCGACGCCCCGTCCGACCCCGTCGTTGCGGTGGTCGAAGCCTCCGCTGCGTCAGCCGCGCCCGAGACCGTCGAGGCGATCGAAGTCAATCATGAGCCCGAGCGGGTCCATGAGGAGCAGATCGAGGAAAACGCCGCGCATGCCGACGACGCGCCGCATGTGGCTTCCGACGAGGTTCACGCCGCCGCCGATGAGCACGCGGTCGCCGAATATGGCGCGCTCGCCGAGGTGGTCGCGCCCGAGACCGGGCCTGGCGACGAGGTCGGCGAAGATGACGAAGAGGATGACGGCGAGGAAGGCGAGGAAGAGGACGTCGTCGAGTCGGTCGGCGGCGACGACGTGCTCGAGGAGGTTCCGGAGCGCCCGTTCCGCCCGCGCCGCCAGTACAAGATCCAGGAAGTGATCAAGCGCCGGCAGGTGATGCTGGTGCAGGTCGTCAAGGAAGAGCGCGGCAACAAGGGCGCCGCGCTGACCACCTATCTGTCGCTCGCCGGCCGCTACGCCGTGCTGATGCCCAACACCGCGCGCGGCGGCGGCATCAGCCGCAAGATCACCTCCGCCCAGGACCGTTCGCGGCTGAAGGAAGTGGTGCAGGATCTCGACGTGCCCGAGGGCATGGGGATCATCCTGCGCACCGCCGGCGCCTCCCGCAGCAAGCCGGAGATCAAGCGCGACTTCGAATATCTGATCCGGATGTGGGAAACGGTGCGCGACCTGACGCTGAAGTCGCAGGCGCCGACGCTGGTTTACGAGGAAGGCTCGCTGATCAAGCGCTCGCTGCGCGACCTCTACAACAAGGAGATCGACGAGATCCAGGTGGCGGGCGAAGCCGGCTACCGCGAAGCGCGCGACTTCATGAAGATGCTGATGCCGGCCAATGTGCGGGCGGTGAAGCAATATCGCGACGGCCAGCCGCTGTTCTCGCGCATGGGCGTCGAAAGCCAGCTCGACGCGATGTTCTCGCCAACCGTGCAGTTGCGCTCCGGCGGCTACATCGTGATCAACCAGACCGAGGCGCTGGTCTCGATCGACGTCAACTCCGGCCGCGCCACGCGCGAGCACCATATCGAGGACACCGCGCTCAAGACCAATCTGGAAGCGGCGGAAGAAGTCGCGCGCCAATTGCGCCTGCGTGACCTCGCCGGCTTGATCGTCATCGACTTCATCGACATGGACGAGAAGCGCAACAACCGCGCGGTCGAGCGCAAGCTGTCCGACTGCCTGCGCCAGGACCGCGCGCGGATCCAGGTCGGCCGCATCTCGCATTTCGGCCTGCTGGAAATGTCGCGCCAGCGCATCCGCGCCAGCGTGCTCGAAAGCTCGACGGAGCCCTGCCCGCAATGCGGCGGAAGCGGTCACGTCCGCTCGGTCTCGTCGGTAGCGCTGCAGCTGCTGCGCGGCATCGAGGAAATCCTGATGAAGGGCGCGACCCACAACCTGGTGGTCCGCACCCGCACCGACGTCGCGCTCTACGTGCTCAATCACAAGCGCGGCCATCTGCGCGACCTCGAAGACTCCTTCCGGGTTTCGCTGTCGATCGTCGCGGACGCCACGGTGCATGGTCAGCAGTCCTACATCATCGACCGCGGCGAGCAGGTGCATACGCTCGAAGCCGCCAAGGCGCTGCTCGCTGCGCAGGCTGCCGCTGCGCCGGCCCAGGCCGAAGAGGCCGATGACGAGGAAGAACTGTTCGAATACGAGGCCGAGATCGAGACCGACGAGACCGAGGGTCTCGCCGACGAGCGGGCGGCCGGTGATGAATCGGGCTCCGCCGAGGGCGAAGGCGACGGTCAGCGCCGCAAGCGGCGCCGCCGGCGCCGCGGCCGCGGCGGCAGCGAGGCGCGTGAAGGCGCCCAGCAGCCGCGCGAGGACGGCGATCTCATGCATGTCCTGCCCGAAGGCACCGAGGCGGTTGCCGCCGCCGATGCCGAAGGTGATGAGGACGAAGGCGACGAGCAGCAGAGCGCTGCCCGCGACGACCAGGCCGGCAATGGCGATCGCCGTCCGCGGCGCCGTGGACGCCGTGGCGGCCGCCGCCGGCGCGGCAGTGGCGGGCCGGATGACGGTCTCGCCGGATCGATCTCCGATGAGTTGAGCCCGGCGGCGACGTCGGAGGCCTCCGACGCAGTCGCCGATTTCGATAGTCATGACGCGGAGCCGGCTCCCTCGCTGGCGCAGCCCGAACTGGTGGCCGAGCCGCCGGAGTGGCAGCCGACCGAGGTCGCCCCCGTCGAGCCGGTCGCGGCACCCGAGCCCGAAACCGCCGCGGCGTCTGCCGCCGAGGACACTGCCGAAGGCGACCGCGCCCAGCGTCGCCGCTCGACGGTGCGCGAAAAGGTCAACTTCGCATCGAGCCCACAGCCCGAGGCATCAGCGGCGCTGGTTCAAAGCCCGGCGGAGGAAGCTGCCCCTGAGCCGGCCGCGGCTGCTCCAGAGCCGGCACCGGCCGCTGCGGCCGAGGCTCCGGCCCGCAAGGGCTGGTGGTCGCGCCGCTTCGGTGGCGGCAACTAGCACCACCTGCAAGTCAAAACGCCCGGTTCACGCCGGGCGTTTTTATTGAACAGGCAATCCGTTCGTCAGACGCCGGCGTAACGGAGCCTGACGGAGACGGATCCCAATGCAAAGCGCGATCGTTCTTGGCGGCGGCATGGTGGGCGTCAGCACGGCGCTCCATCTGCAGCGCCGCGGCTGGTCGGTGACGCTGGTCGACCGCAAGGAACCCGGCCGCGAAACCAGCTACGGCAATGCCGGCATCATTCAGAGCGAGGCGGTGCGGCCCTACCCGATGCCGCGCGATCCCGCCACGCTCGCCAGGATCGCGATGGGACGCACCAACGATGTGCGCTATCGCCTGGCGTCGCTGCCGCAGCACGCCGGCCCACTGCTGCGCTATTGGTGGAACTCGACGCCCGAGCGGCACCGCGAAGCCACCCTCGCTTGGGCGCGCTTGATCGGCTACGCCACCGCGGAGCACGACACGCTGATCCGCGACGCCCATGCCGACAATCTGATCCGCCGCGCCGGCTATCGCCTGCTGCATCGCGACCCGGCCGTGCTCGAACAGGCCATTGCAATCGCCGAAGAGAACCAGCGCGATTTCGGCGTGACGTTTCGCGTGCTCGATGGCCGCGAGCTCGCCAAGGCGGAGCCGCTGCTGCGCGATGACCTGCCCGGCGCCATTCATTGGCTTGGGCCCTGGACCGTGTCGGACCCCGGCGGGCTTGTTTCCGCCTATGCCGGATTGTTCGAGCGTCTCGGCGGCACGCTGCTGCGCGGCGATGCGCAGACGCTGACGGAGACGACGTCCGGCTGGTCGGTCGACACTGCCAGCGGCCGGATCGATGCCGCCCATGTCGTGGTCACGCTCGGGCCGTGGTCACCGCAATTGCTGCGCAAGTTCGGCTACCGGATCCCGCTGGTGCGCAAGCGCGGCTACCACATGCACTACCAGGGCGGCCGCTCGCTCGACCTGCCGCTGGTCGACACCGCGAACGGCTACGCGATGGCGCCGATGGCCAAGGGCATCCGCATCACCACCGGCGCGGAGCTGACCAGTCCCGACGCACCGGCGACGCCGATCCAGCTCGGCTACGCCGAAGCGGCCGCACGCGAGCTGATCGAGATCGGCAGCCGCGTCGAGCCCGAGCCCTGGTTCGGCACCCGCCCCTGCACGACCGACATGCTGCCGGTGCTTGGGCCGGTGCCGCGCCATCGCGGGCTGTGGGTGAATTTCGGCCACGGCCATCAGGGCTTCACGCTCGGCCCGGCGACCGCGCGCGTGCTGGCCGAAACGATGAACGGCGAGGCATCCGCAGTGGACACCTCGCCGTATCGGCTGGACCGGTTCTGACGAAGGAGAACTAGTCCGTCGTCAACGCGGTCTCCATGTCGGTCGGGTCGACCTGCTTGGCGAGATTGGCGTTGAGCTTGTCGCGGTCGAGCTCGCCCTCCCACCAGGCGACGATCACGCAGGCCACGCCGTTGCCGCACAGATTGGTCAGCGCGCGGCACTCGCTCATGAACTTGTCGATGCCGAGCACGATCGCCATGCCCGGCACCAGCCGCGGATCGACCACCGCAAGCGTCGCCGCCAGCGTGATGAAGCCGGCGCCGGTGATGCCGGAGGCACCCTTCGAGGTCAGCATCGCCACGATCAGGATCGTGAGCTGCTGGCTGAAGGAGAGATCGAAGCCCAGCGCCTGCGCGATGAACAGGGTCGCCAGCGTCATGTAGATGTTGGTGCCGTCGAGGTTGAACGAGTAACCCGTGGGCACCACGAGGCCGACCACCGATTTCGAGCAGCCGAGCCGTTCGAGCTTTTCCATCAATGACGGCAGCGCGCTCTCGGAGGACGAGGTGCCGAGCACGATCAGGAGCTCGTCCTTGATGTAGGCCAGGAACTTGAAGATCGAGAACCCCGCGATCCGCGCGATGATGCCGAGCACCACGAACACGAACAGCGCGGCGGTCAGATAGAACGTCGCGATCAGCCCCATCAGGTTGAGGATCGCGCCGGTGCCGAACTTGCCGATGGTGAAGGCCATCGCGCCGAACGCGCCGATCGGCGCCGCCCGCATCACGATCGAGATGACGCCGAACACCGCGTGCGCGGCGTCGTCGATGAACGAGCGGATGGTGTGGCCGCGCTCGCCGAGGCCCATGATCGCGAAGCCGAACAGCACCGAGAACAGCAGCACCTGCAGGATCTCGCCCTGCGCGAATGCGCCGACCACGGTGTCGGGAATGATGTGCAGCACGAAGTCGACGCTCTTCTGCGCCTCCGCCTGCTTGGCATAGCCGGCAACCGCCTGCGCATTCGCCGCCGCATTGCCGAAGCCGGCACCGGGCCTGATCAGATTGCCGACGAGCAATCCAATCACCAGCGCGAAGGTCGAGACGACCTCGAAATACACCAGCGCCTTGACGCCGATGCGGCCGACCTTCTTGGCATCTTGTATATGGGCGATGCCCGACACCACGGTGCAGAAGATGATCGGCGCGATCACCATCTTGATCAGCTTGATGAAGCCGTCGCCGAGCGCCTTGATCCACTCGTTGGTGGCAAGGCCCGGCCACAACCAGCCGACCAATGCGCCGAGCACGATCGCGATCAGGACCTGGACATAGAGAACTTTATACCACGGCTTGCTGCCGGCGCTCGCCGGCGCAGCCGTGACAACGGTTGCCGTTGCCATGTGTCACTCCCCCTCAGAAATGGCGGAAACAGCCAAGATCAACTTGGCGGTTCAAGTCAAATGGAACTGTGTGGGCCCTGCCGCTTATCCGCGAAGATCCGCCTGCCACAGCGCCGGCGAAACCACGGCACTGCGCTGCGAAACCGATCCGAAAGGCAAAGCGAACGCCGGAAGGCTCTTGATGGCTCTTGGAGTTTGAAGGCTCCTGGAGTTCGCGGGCTATTTAAGCCAATGCGCGATCCGTGCAACTGCTTCCTGCATCTCCGCGGCCGAGCGTGCATAGGAAAAACGGATGAAGGCGCGGCCATGGATCGGATCGAAATCGACGCCGGGGGTCGCCGCGACATGCGCCTTCCCGAGCATCTCGCTGGCGAAGGCGAAGCTGTCGGAGGTGAAGTCGGAGACGTCGGCATAGAGGTAGAACGCGCCGTCAGCCGGGAGGAATTTGGTCAGGCCGGCCTTCGGCAGGCCTTCGATCAGGATGCGGCGGTTCTCCTGATAGCCGCGCTTGATCGCCTCCATCTCCTCGCGGCCTTCGAACGCCGCTTCGGCCGCGATCTGCGACAGGGTCGGCACCGAGATCGACAGGTTCTGCTGCAGCCGCTCGATCGGCCGCACCAGCACGTCGGGCACCACCATCCAGCCGACACGCCAGCCGGTCATGCAGAAGTACTTCGAGAACGAGTTGATCACGAGCGCGTTCGGCGACAGCTCTGCGGCCGTCACCGCAGGAAACGCATAGTCGAGCCCGTGATAGATCTCGTCGGAGATGAAGCGGATGCCGGCGCTGTCGGCGGCTGCCATCAGGGTCGACAGCGCCTCGCGCGACATCATGGTGCCGGTCGGGTTGGCGGGGCTGCCGACCAGCACGCCCTTCAGCGGCGCCTTGCGATGGGCGGCGAGCAGCGCCTCGCCGGTCAGGGCATGGCGGGTGTCGCCGGAGGTTTCGATCAGCACCGGCTCGCAGCCCAGCGCGGTCAGGATATGCCGGTACGGCGGATAGCCTGGCACGGTGACGGCGACCCGGTCGCCCGGCTCGAACATCGCAAGGAACGCCAGGATGAACCCACCCGACGAGCCGGTCGTGACGATGATGCGCTCCGCGTCAACCGCGCAACCATACGTGTCGCGATAGTGCCGGGCGATGCGCGCGCGCAGCGAGGGAATGCCGAGCGCCGAGGTGTAGTCGATCCGCCCGTCCGCAAGCGCGGCCTGCGCGGCCGCGATCGCCGGCTTCGGCGCGCCTGCGGCAGGCTGCCCCACCTCCATATGGATGACATGGCCGCCGGCGGCCTCGATTCGCGCGGCGGCCGCCATCACGTCCATCACCATGAACGGCGGAACATCGCTCCGTCCGGACGCTGTCAACAGGCTGCTTACACGGTCTCTCGGTGTCGCTTCACGCATGGATTTCTGCTATTGCACGGCCGCTGCCGAATTCGGGTTCCCGTTACCGGCTGCCGCCCCAGACTGGCCGCATTCGGTGGCTCCTTATAACGCTTTCAGGCCAAGTGAATACCCGGTTCGCGTGAAGAAGAACTGCAAAAACAACAGACTGCGCCACGCGCCCGATCCGGTCGGGCCCGGAACACGGACTTGTGCCGGCGCGGCCAGTCATCGCCGATAGATCGCCCATGCTGTTCCGCCTCGCGCTCCGCACCAGGACCTTCAAGCTCACCGCGTTCATGACTGCGGTTGCGCTCGCGGTCGGCCCCGTGGTCCCTGCGCGAGCCCAGCAAAAAGGCCCGCCGGTGCTGCGCGACACCGAGTCCGAGCAGCTGTTGCGCGAATACACAAGGCCGATCCTGCGCGCCGCCGGTCTGGAGAAGCAGAACATCCAGATCGTGATCATCAACGACGGCTCGTTCAACGCCTTCGTCGCCGACGGCCGGCGCATCTTCGTCAATTACGGCGCGCTGCTGCAATCGGAGACGCCGAACCAGATCATCGGCGTGCTGGCGCACGAGACCGGCCACCTCGCCGGCGGCCATCTCGCCAAGATGCGCGAGCAGTTGGCGCAAGCCCAGACCCAGATGATCATCGCGATGCTGCTCGGCGTCGGCGCGCTTGCCGCGGGTGCGGGCGGCCGCGGCGGCGGCAATGGTCTCTCCAGCGCCGGCGCCGCGGCGATCTCGGCGCCGCAAGCGGTCATTCAGCGCACGCTATTGTCCTATCAACGCCAGCAGGAAGAGAACGCCGACCGCGCCGGCGTCAAGTTCCTGAATGCGACCGGACAATCTGCCAAGGGCATGTACGAGACGTTCAAGCGCTTCACCGACGAGAGCCTGTTCGCCTCGCGCGGGGCTGACCCTTATCTGCAGTCGCATCCGATGCCGGTCGATCGCGTCTCCGCGCTGCAGGAACTGGCGCGCTCCAGCCCCTATTGGGACAAGAAGGACGATCCGGCGCTGCAGCTGCGCCACGACATGATGCGCGCCAAGATCTCGGGCTTCATGGAGCGGCAGGACACGGTCTACCGCCGCTATCCGCTGTCCAACACCAGCCTGCCGGCGCGCTATGCACGCGCGATCACGACCTATCTGCACGGCGATCTGCGCTCGGCGATCGCGCAGATCGACGGCTTGATCCAGGTGCAGCCCAACAATCCCTATTTCCATGAATTGCGCGGCCAGGCGCTGCTCGAAGGCGGCCGGCCGGCCGAAGCCATCGCGCCGCTGCGCCGCGCGGTGCAGCTCTCCAGCAATTCGCCCTTGATCGAGATGCTGCTCGGCCAGGCGCTGGTCGCCTCCGACAACAAGGCCTACACCGACGAGGCGATCAACATGCTGCGCGCCGCGGTGGCGCGCGAGCCCGAGGCGCCGCTCGGCTATACCCAGCTCGCGATGGCCTATGGCCGCAAGGGCGACTATGCCCAGGCCGACCTCGCCTCGGCGCAGGCCGCCTATCTCCGCGGCGACACCAAGACCGCCCGCGACCTTGCGTCACGCGCCAAGACGCGGTTCGCGATCGGCACGCCCGGCTGGGTCAAAGCTGACGACATTGTGAGCGCCAAGCCCATGCCGGGTCAGAAAAACAACTAGAAATAAACCGTAGTTCCATACAACGATCACCGAAACCGGCTCACGGCCCCGCCGTTTTTTTGAGCCACCGCGAACAAGGATTTTGTCATGCCAGCGCTTCGTTTTCTTGCCCCTGCCCTGCTCGCGCTCGGCGTTTGCGCCGCGCCGCTTCCGGCGTCCGCGCAGAGCTTCACGGATACCCAGCGCGGCGACATCGAGACCATCGTGCGCAACTATCTGATCGCGCACCCGGAGGTGCTCGAGGAGGCGATGAACGAGCTGAGCAAGCGGCAGGCCGCCGCCGAAGCCGAGAAGCATGAGCAGAGCGTCGCCAAGAACGCCGACACCATCTTCAATTCGCCGCGCGGCGTCATGCTCGGCAACAAGGACGGCGACGTCACCTTCGTCGAGTTCTTCGATTACAATTGCGGCTACTGCAAGCGCGCGATGTCCGACATGCTCGATTTGATGAAGGCGGATCCGAAGCTGAAGGTCGTGCTGAAGGAATTCCCGGTGCTGAGCCAGGGCTCGGTCGAGGCCGCGCAGGTCGCGGTCGCCGTGCGCATGCAGGATCCGACCGGCAAGAAGTATCTCGATTTCCACCAGAAGCTGCTCGGCGGCCGCGGCGCCGCCGACAAGGCGCGCGCGCTGGCGGTCGCCAAGGAGGTCGGTCTCGACATGGCGAAACTCGAGAAGGATATGGCGAGCCCCGAGGTGAAGGCGACCATCGAGGAGAACTTCCGCCTCGCCGAATCCATGGGCATGAACGGCACGCCGAGCTACGTGATCGGCAAGCAGGTCGTGATCGGCGCCGTCGGCGTCGACAACCTCAAGGAAAAGATCGGCATCGCCCGCTGCGGCAAGGCGACCTGCTGATCGCCGCTCCGACAGCGCGCATCGCGTACAAAATCCGGCTGCGATGCAGCCGGATTTTTTGTTGCCGCCACCGAACCGATTCCGCGCGGGTCGCAACCAAGGGCCGTCACCAACGACGCAAGTCGCGCGAAGCCGAAAATATAGCGCGACCTAATCTCGAGATCGAAGAGCATTTCGGCGGCTTCAATTTCGGCGGCGGCAACGGCCAGCTCGATCATGCGGGCACGGAGTTCGACTGGGCCTGCGGTTGAAGCAGCCGCGCATTCATCTCGCGCGTTCATCGCGCATTCACCTCAAGAACAAACCGCAAGGAACCGCAAATCAACAGGAACATCGCACATGCTCTCCCGTTGTCGGCGCGGGCAATGCTGAAAAACGAGGAGGAATTACGATGTCTAACCGCTTTCTGATTTCGGTCGCGGCGGCGGCTTTGATCGCCGGCACCGGTTTCGCGAACGCACAGGGCGCCGGCGGCGCCAACAAGGAAACCGGGGCCGGTGGTGGTGCGACCACGCAGCAGTCTGCACCGTCCGGTGGCGCGTCATCGGGCACCATGCAGCATGACAAGAGCGGCATGAAGGGTTCCGAGCATTCGACGACAGGTGAGTCGAGCACCAAGGGAGCTGAGTCCGACAAGTCCGGCACGGCCACCAAGGGTGCGCAGGACAGTACCCAAAAGTCGAAGGGCATGAGCTCGGAGAACGAAGCGACCAAGGGCTCCAAGGAGGGCTCGAAGGACATGAAGGCCGAGGGTCGCGACAAGACCGGCAACATGAAAGCCGAGGAGCGTGACAAGAGCGGCAAGATGAACGCCGAGAGCCGCGACAAGAGCGGTGCCGGTGCCACGACCAACCAGAACGCTCAGACCAAGAGCCCGGCCGACCCCAACCGCGCGCAGACCAATGACACGAGCCGCACGCAGACCACGACCGGCAACGCGGCAACGTCGGCCACCGCGGCTCCGCCGCCCGAGAAGCGCACCCAGATCACGACCGCGATCAAGTCGGAGCACGTGACCGAAGCCACCAACGTGAACTTCAATGTGGCGGTCGGCACCCGCGTTCCGGCTGACATTCACTTCTACCCGGTGCCGGAGCGGGTCGTGACGATCTACCCGCAGTGGCGCGGCTATCAGTTCATCCTGGTCAAGGGCCGCTACGTGATCGTGCAGCCTGAGACCCATGAGATCGTCTACATCATCGAGGGCTAAACCGGCCTCGGTGCGAGGGCGCCCAAACGGGCCCTCGCCTTCATCTCGACCCCGCCCCCTTCGGGGCGGGGTCCTGCTTTCGGCCGCACCCCGCATCACGCAGTGGATGGCGGGCCGGAGCGCCCGCCGAGGGCGGCTTCCGCAAGATTTGGTTAATCAGCATTTTCCGCAGGTTAGGACAGTCATCTAACAGGGTGGAGGAAGTTGTTGAAGACGTTCTGATTTCACCTAAAGACTTCCCCTTCGGCCGGTTGTTACCTATAACCCGGCCCACTCCACCCCTTGTCGGACCCCCTTCGGAACCTTTGGCCGGAACCCTTGGCAGGAAACTCTGGAATGGCTGCTGCCGGAACGATTTATGTGCTGAACGGCCCGAACCTCAATCTGCTGGGCACGCGCGAGCCGGAGACCTACGGCCATGCCACCCTCGCCGATGTCGAGAAGCTGTGCGCGGACACCGCGCGCCAGTTCGGGCTGAGCGCCGACTGCCGGCAGTCCAACCGCGAGGGTGAACTGATCGACTTCATCCATGAGGCCCACGCCAAGAAGGCGGTCGGCATCATCATCAACGCCGGTGGCTACTCTCATACCTCGATCGCGCTGCATGACGCGCTGGTCGCGGTCAAGATCCCCGCGGTCGAAGTTCACGTCAGCAACATCCACGCCCGCGAAAGCTTCCGACACCACTCGTTCACTGCTAAAGCCGCCTTCGCGTCACTTTGCGGCTTCGGCATCGACGGCTACCGGCTTGCGATCATCGGCCTCGCCACCAGGATCGGCGTCAAGATCGACGCCAAGCCAAAGACTTAATCGTCAATCCTGACGTTCCCCGTCACCAGACAAAGATTTTGGATCACAGAGCATGGCGCGCCAGCCAGACGACAAATCAACCGCAAAAAAGAACGACTCCAAGAGCGACGACAGCGCCCTCATTCGCGAACTCGCGCTGCTGCTTGCGGAAACCAATCTGACCGAGATCGAGATCGAGCGTGCCGGCCTGCGTGTCCGCGTCGCGCGCAACATCAGCATCGCGGCCTCGGTGCCCGCCGCCTCCGTGGCGGGCGTTGCCGCACCGGCCGCCATTGCCGTCCCGGTGGCTGCGGCTGCGACCGATCTCGCCAAGCACCCGGGCGCCGTGCCGTCGCCGATGGTCGGCACCGCCTATTGGGCGCCCGAGCCGGGCGCCAAGCCGTTCATTGAAGTCGGCACCAAGGTCTCCGCCGGCCAGACGCTTCTGATCATCGAGGCGATGAAGACGATGAACCAGATCCCGTCGCCGCGCGCGGGCACCGTGACGCAGATTCTCGTCGAGGACGGCCAGCCGGTCGAATTCGGCGAGCCGCTCGTCATCATTGAATAGCTTCCGTCAACACCAGGCGCTGCGATGTTCGACAAGATCCTCATAGCCAATCGCGGCGAGATCGCGCTTCGCGTGCTGCGCGCCTGCAAGGAGCTCGGCATCTCGACCGTCGCGGTGCATTCCACCGCCGACGCCGACGCCATGCATGTGCGGCTCGCCGACGAGAGCGTGTGCATCGGCCCGCCGCCGTCGAAGGATTCCTATCTCAACGTGCCGGCGCTGCTCGCGGCCTGCGAGATCACCGGCGCCGACGCGGTGCATCCCGGCTACGGCTTCCTGTCCGAGAACGCGCGCTTCGCCGAGATCCTCGCCGACCACAATCTGGGCTTCATCGGACCGAAGGCCGAGCACATCCGCCTGATGGGCGACAAGATCGAGGCCAAGAAGACCGCCAAGCGCCTCGGCATTCCCGTGGTGCCCGGCTCGGACGGTGCGGTGACCTCGGAGACTGACGCGCTCGCGATCGGCAGGGACATCGGATTCCCGGTGCTGGTGAAGGCGGCGGCCGGCGGCGGTGGCCGCGGCATGAAGGTCGCCCATACCGAGGCTGACCTCGCGCTCGCGCTCTCGACCGCGGCCAACGAGGCCAAGTCGGCATTCGGCGACGCCGCGGTCTACCTGGAAAAATACCTGCAGAAGCCGCGCCACATCGAGATCCAGATTCTCGGCGACGGCCGCGGCGGCGCCATCCATCTCGGCGAGCGCGACTGCTCGCTGCAGCGCCGTCACCAGAAGGTCTGGGAAGAAGGCCCCTCGCCCGTGCTCGCGGCGGCGGCGCGCGCCAGGATCGGCGAGACCTGCGCCAAGGCGATGCGGGACATGAAATATCTCGGCGTCGGCACCATCGAATTCCTCTACGAGGACGGCGAGTTCTATTTCATCGAAATGAACACGCGCATCCAGGTCGAGCATCCCGTCACCGAAAGCATCACCGATATCGATCTGGTGCTGGAGCAGATCCGGATCGCCGCCGGCGGCGACCTTCCGGCCAAGCAGGACGACATCGCGATCATCGGCCACGCCATCGAGTGCCGCATCAATGCGGAGAACCCGCAGACCTTCCGTCCCTCGCCCGGACGCATCACGCAATTCCATCCGCCCGGCGGCCTCGGCGTGCGGATCGATTCCGCCGTCTATCAGGGCTATGTGATCCCGCCCTATTACGACTCGCTGGTCGGCAAGCTGATCGTGCACGGCAAGACCCGCGGCGAGTGCCTGATGCGGCTGCGCCGGGCGCTGGACGAGATGGTGGTCGACGGCATCGAGACGACGCTGCCGCTGTTCCGCGCGCTGGTGCGCGAGCCCGACATCATCGAGGGCGACTACCACATTCACTGGCTGGAGCAGTACCTCGCCGGCCAGCCATCCGACGCCGCAAAATAGTTCGGAACTCCGTGGAACCCAGCCCTTCCTCAAACGTACTATAGGGTTATTGGCTTTCCACGGGGACGCGTTGAATCCCACTCCCATAGCGAGATCGTCGTGACGGTCGTTTCACGACGCCGATCGACGTTACAGATCCTCCTGCTGTCGGCGGGATTTTTCGTGCTGGTCGCGGTCAGCGTGGCGTCCGTCCTGCTGGTCAACAAGGCGCGCGAGGACAACGCCTGGGTGATTCACACCGTCGAGACCGACAGCCAGATTGCCAACCTGCTGCTCGACGTCAGGCGCGCCGAAAGCGCGACCAGGGCGTATCTGCTGACATCAGCACCACAATACCTGTCCGAGTACCAGTCCGCGGCAGCGGGAGTCCCTGCCGCGCTCAACCATCTTCAGATGATGACCGTGGACAATCCGGCGCAGGTCGCCAATGCCGCGAAGCTCAAGGCCGCCGTCGAGCAGCGGCTGGCCGAGTTCGCGCTCAGCATCGAGCGCGTCAAGAACAACGACACGGCGACCAGCATCGACGTCCTGCGCAAGACCACATCGACCGATGCGGTGGAGGCGATCGTCCGGATCGCCCGCGACATCCGCACCGAGGAGGATCGTCTGCTGGCGCTGCGCACCGCGACGGCGGACAAGACCCAGGTGCTGGCCTCCTCCGTCACGATCGCCGGCTCCTGCATGGTGCTGGCGCTCGCCGCTCTCTCGGTGGTGCTGCTGCGGCGATCGTCGCGGGCGCGCGACGAGGCCGAGGCCAGGTTGCGCGACAGCAACGTCAATCTCGAAACCATCGTCGACGAGCGCACCTCCGACCTGCGCGAGGCCAACGAGGAAATCCAGCGCTTCGCCTATATCGTCAGCCACGATCTGCGCTCGCCGCTGGTCAACATCATGGGCTTCACCAGCGAGCTCGAGGAACTGCGCGGCGACATCTTCAAGCGGATCGCCACGCTCAATCGCGCCGCCTCGCTGGCGCCGGCGATGCCGGAAGACGCGACCGATGTGGCCGAGCCCGAGCTCGAAGGCTCCGACAAGCAGCTATCCGACGACTTCAACGAATCGCTCGGCTTCATCAAATCGTCGATCGCCAAGATGGATCGCCTGATCAGTGCGATCCTCAATCTCACCCGCGAGGGCCGCCGCGAGTTCAAGCCCGAACGCATCGATCTGCGCGAGCTGATCGACGGCATCGTCAAGACGATGGCTCACCAGGCCGTCGAGGCCAATGCGACCGTCGAGGTCGGCGCGCTGCCCAATATCGTCAGCGACCGTCTCGCGCTGGAGCAGATCTTCTCCAATCTGGTCGACAACGCACTCAAGTACCTCAGGAACGGCGTTCCCGGCGAGATTTCGATCGAGGGCCGCACCAAGCTCGGCTTCGCGATCTTCGAAGTCACCGACAACGGCCGCGGCATCGATCCGAAGGACCACCAGCGCATCTTCGATTTGTTCCGTCGGGCCGGAACCCAGGACAAGCCCGGTCAGGGCATCGGGCTTGCCCATGTCCGCGCACTTGTGCGCAGACTGGGCGGCACCATGTCGGTAGCATCGGAACTTCACAACGGCAGCACCTTCACGATCACGCTGCCTATCAATTGGTCAGGCAAGAACCGGGACAAAGTGACATGAGTGATCCAGTCACCATCATCATGATCGAGGACGACGAGGGCCATGCCCGCCTGATTGAGCGGAATATCCGGCGCTCGGGTGTCAACAATGAGATCATCCCGTTCACCAACGGTACAGAGGCGGTCAACTACCTGTTCGGCAAGGATGGCAGCGCCGTCGAGCGCAAGGGCCAGGCCCTGCTGATCCTGCTCGATCTCAATCTGCCCGACATGACCGGCATCGATATTCTGAGGCGGGTCAAGGAGAACAAATATCTCAAGTCGACGCCGGTGGTCGTGCTGACCACGACCGACGACTCCCAGGAGATCAAGCGTTGCTACGAGCTGGGTTGCAACGTCTACATCACCAAGCCGGTGAACTACGAAAGCTTCGCCAACGCCATTCGTCAGCTTGGCTTGTTCTTTTCCGTGATTCAGGTGCCGCCGGCTTCCGTATGACCAGCGCAACGCCGACACTGCTCTACATCGACGACGACGCGGCGCTGGCGCGCCTCGTCGAACGCGGGCTGACGCGCGCGGGCTACAAGGTCGTGCACGCCGCTAGCGGCCAGGAAGGCCTCGACCGGCTCGCCCAGGGCGGCATCGACGTCGTCGCGCTCGACCAGTACATGCCCGGCCTCGACGGGCTGGAGACGCTGGAGCAGATCCTCAAGATACCGGACGCTCCGCCGGTGGTGTTCGTCACCGCCTCGCAGGATTCGGCGATCGCCGTCACCGCACTGAAGGCCGGCGCGGCGGACTATCTGGTCAAGGACGTCAGGGGCGAATTCATCCCCCTGCTCCAGGTCGCGGTGAACGGCGCGATCCGGCAGGCCGCGCTCCAGAAGGCGCGCGACGAGGCCGAGGCCGAGGTGCACGCCTCGCGCGACCGCTACGCCGCGCTCGCCGCAGAGCGTGAGGTTCTGCTCCGCGAGGTCAATCATCGCGTCGGCAATTCGCTGCAGATCATTGCCTCGTTGCTGCATCTGCAGGCCAACTCCGCGACCCAACAGGATGTGAAGGCCGCGCTCACCAACGCGATGGGGCGCGTCGCGGCCGTTGCACAGGTGCACCGCCGCCTCTACACCTCGCACGACTTCAAGACGGTGATGCTCAACCAGTATCTCGAGGCGCTGCTCGAGGATCTCCGGCGATCGGCCGAAGGCAACAAGATGTCGCGGCTGACCTTGAAGGCCGACCCGATCGAGATCGATCCCGACCGCGCGGTCGCGATCGGCATCATCGTCAACGAGCTGGTGATGAACGCCGTGAAATACGCCTATCCCGACGGCGCCGGCCCGATCCATGTCGAGCTGAAGCCGCAAGGCGACGATCTGCAGCTCGCGATCAGCGACGACGGGGTCGGCTTTTCCGACAAGACCGATCCGCGCGGCACCGGCATGGGCCAGCGGATCGTCAGCGCGATGGCAGCCAAGCTCGATGCCAGCGTCGAGCGCGACCCCGGCCACAAGGGCACCCGCTTCGTGGTGCGGTTCGCCCGCGTCAGCCCGGCGCTCGACAAATCGACAAGCGCCGCCGCCAGCTAATGTCGCCAATTTCGGCAAATTCGATTGACTTGTCCGGTTCGCTTTAACGACTGCGTCATGCTGTTGATGAATCGCGGCGCGCCAGGCCTGACCGATTAAGGAAGTTCTGGGCGTCCCTTGCGATGCTTGTGCCAACTGCTTGGCAGGAGCGGCACGCGATGTTCGGGCGCAGGCCAGTTTTTGGAAAGAAGCAAGAGACGACCTTGGGCGAGCTCAAGGAGACCGTGCGTCCGGCGCCGGGCGCCGACGGAGCGACGCCCGCTTTTCACAAGCAGCAGTGGGATCACCCGCTGATCGGGTCGATGCTGCGCGATGCAGGCTTCGCGCCTGACGACGAAGCCAGCATCGTGCCAACGGCAGACAATCGCCTTGCCGTGTTCGCTGCGGCCAACAAGCGATTGCAGGACCGTACCGAGACCTTCAACCGCGACATGACGGCGCGGCACGGCCATTGCCACGCGGTGCCGTTCCTGGTCATCGACCAGAAAATCTGGGATGGACCGCATGGCGCGTTTCTCTACGCGCAGATGAGGCTGATCGGCTACGACGAGTGGAACGTGATCATGCTGGCAGGAGACCCGCAGACCACGGCGTCATGCGGCCTGGCAGGCCATCCCGGCTTCCTTCCATCAGTGACGCAAGTCATGACCGAGCATGTGATCGCGTGGAAGGCGCGGCACAACGCCCTGCTCGAGACGTACGGAATTACCGCGACCGGTGGCCGGGATATCTCGCACGAACAATACGAGATGGAAAAGGACATGCTGCGCAACGAAATCATCGACAAGGCCGGCTGGATGAAGCCGCGTATCATCGACGAGCTCTTGCGCAAGGTCTAGAGGCATCAAGCCTCTGCGAAGCGCCTCACTCGTGCCTGCCGCGCTGCCGGCGCGCGCGGTGCGGACGGCAGTCCTGACACGGTGCGCCAAACACCACCTGCGACGGATAGGGCCGCGCGGAATGCCACGGCGTCGAGCCGAACAGGCCGGCCGCACCGAACCCCGCGCTGAAGGGATCGGCCGCGAAATTGCCAGGGAAATAGCCGTTGCTGCGAAAATCGCGATCGTCGTCCCTGCCGTCGAAATACGCGCCGCCGGTGCTGCCGTAGCGCAGCGGCCGCTGCTGGGCCGATGCCGCGGCTACGCTCAGCGCGATGGCGGCGCAGGCGATCAGTCCTCTCATTGCAATCATGGCCAAACCTCTCATTGCGGAAGGGTGCCCCAGTCGCCCTTCCAGGCGATCAGGCGTCCCTTGCCGAATTGCAGATAGAGCCCGTCGCTGCGCCTCGACAGCACGCTGCCCCTGACATTGGGCAGCGCGACGAACAATTCATTGCCCGGCGTGCCGCGCACGTAATTCAGGGGAACGCCGAGCGACTGGCTGGCCTGGTCGGCGCTCATGCCGAACGCGAGCGGAACGCTGTTCGGTGGCCGCTGCTGCGCGCGGGACGCGCCGGTCGATGCGCCTAGCGCGATGGCGAGGACAACGAGGAGTGTCGCGAAACGCAGCATGGCTGACCTCATGGCACCGCCGCCGCCAGCGTACCGGCGGGCGTCCAGCCGCCGCCGAGCGCCTGGAACAGGCTGCTCGCCGCCAGCAGCTTGTTGAGCCGGACCGTAACCAGATTGTTTTCTGCCGTGAACAGCGTCTGCTGCGCCTGCAGCACCGTGATCAGGTTGACCGTGCCGCCGCGCAGCTGCGTCTCGGCGACCTCGAACGCCTTGCGCGAGGCGGCGACGACGTCGGACTGCAGGCGCTCCTGCAACGTGTACTTCTGCAACGCGATCAGCGCCTTCTCGACATCGGCGAAGGCCGACAGCACCGCCTTGCGATAGGCCTGCAGGTTTTGCAGCTGCTGGCCCTTGGCGAGCTTGAGCTGGCTCTCCAGCAGGAAGCCGTCGAACAGCGGCTGGGTCAGCCCGGCGGCGAGCGTGTAGTACCAGGCGCCGGGCGCGAACAGCGCGGCAAGCGCCGCGCTCTGGAAGCCGGTGGTGCCGGTCAGCTGGATCTGCGGAAAGAATGCCGCGCGCGCCGCGTCGACGCTGAAATTGGACGACGCCAGCTGCGCCTCGGCCTCGCGGACGTCAGGCCGCTGGTAGAGCAGTTCCGACGGCAGTCCCGGCGTGACGCGCGGCACCGCGATCTGCGTGGTGGAGCCGCCGCGCACCTTGAAATCGGCCGGCGCGCGCGCCACCAGCACGGCGAGCGCCGCGGTGTTCTGCCCGACCGTCACCTCGAGCGGCGGGATCGCCGCGCGCTGCGTGGCGACCAGCGCCTCCTGCTGCGACAGATCGAGCTGCGAAGCGGTGCCGCCGGCGAATTGCGACTTGATCAGCGCAAGGATGCGCTCGGCCGCCGCGAGGTTGCGGCGGGTGACCTTGATCTGGTCCTGCGCCGCCAGCAGCTGGAAATAGGTATTGGCGACCGTCGCCATCATGGTCAGCGCGACTACCTCGCGATTGTAGCGCGCGACGGTCGCGCTCTCCTCCGAGGCCGACAGCGTCGCGCGGTTCTTGCCCCAGAAATCGACGATGTAGCTGGCGCTTAGCCCCAGGCTGTACTGCGAGAAGGTGCCGCTGGTGCCGAACGACGAACTGGATCCCGTTGCCACACGCTGACGCTCGGCATTCGCCGATCCGGAGATCGACGGCAGCAGCGCGGCGCCGGACACGCCGACCTGGGCGTCGGCCTGCACGATCTGGGCGATCGCCACCGCGATGTCGAGATTGTAGAGCTGCGCGGACTCCATCAGCCCGGTCAGCTCGGGCGAGCGGAAGCCGCGCCACCAGGCAAGCGCCGGAACAGCCGCGTCGGCATCGCCTTTGGCCGCAGTCTTGTAGCTCGCCGGCACTTCGAGGCTGAGCTCCGGCTTCTCCGCCCCGGGAATACAGCCGGACAGACCGAGGCTGAGGCCGCCGAACGCCGCCACGCGCAGAAACCGGATCGGCTTGCGCATCAACTGAAGATTTCGCAACGCTGTACCTGTCGGCATTTACTCGCCCGGTTGAAGTGAGGAGCCCGGCGTCCGCATCGCGCCGCCGCGGCGCACGCGCTGGGCCCACAGGCGGAACCGGTCGAGATAGAGGTAGATGACCGGCGTCGTGTAGAGCGTGAGGACCTGGCTCAAGATCAGGCCCCCGACGATGGCGATGCCGAGCGGCTGCCGCAGCTCGCCGCCGTCGCCCATGCCGATCGCCAGCGGCACCGCCCCGAGCAACGCGGCCATCGTCGTCATCATGATGGGGCGGAAGCGCAGCAGGCAGGCCTCCCGGATCGCCTCGAGCGGCTCCAGCCCGCGCCTGCGTTCCGCCTCCAGCGCAAAGTCGATCATCATGATGGCGTTCTTCTTCACAATGCCGATCAGCAGGATGACGCCGATCAGCGCCATGATACTGAACTCGGTCTTGAATGCCATCAGCGCCAGCAAGGCGCCCACACCCGCCGAGGGCAATGTGGACAAGATGGTCAGCGGATGGATGTAGCTTTCGTAGAGCACGCCCAGCACGATATAGATCGTCACCAGCGCCGCCAGGATCAGGAACGGCTGGTTGCTCAGCGAGTCCTGGAACGCCTTGGCGGTCCCCTGGAAGGTGCCGCGGATCGTGGCCGGGACCCCGATCCGGTTCATCGTCGCCTCGATGCTGCCGACCGCCGTGCTCAGCGACACGTTCGGCGGCAGGTTGAACGAGATGGTGTTGGCGACCAACAGGCCCTGGTGATTGACAGCAAGCGGCGTCGCGCCCTGCTTGAATGCTGCAACTTCCGACAGCGGGATCATGGTCTCGCTGCTGGTGGAGACGGCCGATCCGGTCGAGGCAACGCCCTTCCCGGTCGAACCGATCGAATTAGTTGCCTGGTTGCGCGCGGCCTGGGCGTTGGCCGCACTGGCCGCACTCGAGCTGCCTGGGGTGACGACCGTGCCTGCCACCGCGTTGGTCGATTGCGACCCGCCGACCGATCCGCCGGACGTGCTGATAAAGACGTCCTTCAGCGTCTCCGGATTCTGCCAGTAGCGCGGCGCGACCTCCATGATGACGTGATACTGGTTGCGCGCGACATAGATCGTCGACACCTGCCGCTGGCCGAAGGCGTCGTAGAGCGTGTTGTCGATCTGGCTCACCGTGATGCCGAGCCGGGCCGCGGCGTCGCGATCGATCACGAGATCGGATTCCAGGCCCTTGTTCTGCTGGTCGCTGTTGACGTCGGCGAGATCAGGATCGCGCTGCAAGGCCGCCGCGATCTTCGGCGTCCATTCATTGAGCTCCTCCAGCGTCGATCCCTGCAGCGTGTACTGATACTGCGCGTTCGAGGCCCTGCCCCCAACCCGGATGTCCTGCACCGCCTGCAGGAACAGGCTCGCACCCGGCACCACCGACATCTCGCGGCGCAGCCGCGCGATCACGGCGTCGGCGCCGATCTTGCGCTCATCGAGCGGACGCAGCGAGACGAACACGAAGCCGGAATTGGTCTGCCCGCCGCCGGTGAAGCCGACCGCCGTCTCCACCGCCGGATCGCGCTTGATGATGCCGACGAACTGCGCGAGCTTCTGCTGCATCAGCTGGAACGACACGCTCTGGTCGGCCTGGATCGAGCCGACCAGCCGGCCGGTGTCCTGCTGCGGGAAGAAGCCCTTCGGGATCACGTCGTAGAGATAGAAGTTGAGGCCGAACACCGCCGCCAGGATCAGCATCACCGACAGCGGATGCGCCAGCGCCGCGGTCAGCGTTCTGCGGTAGAAGTTCAGCATCGCCTCGAAGAAGCGCTCGCTCGCCCAATAGAGCCGGCCATGGCCGCCGGCGTCCGGCTTGAGCAGCACGGCGCACATCATCGGCGTGGTCGCCAGCGAGACCGCGAGCGAGATCAGGATCGAGATCGAGATCACCATCGCGAACTCGCGGAACAGCCGCCCGACGATGCCGGCCATCAGCAGGATCGGGATGAACACCGCGATCAGCGAGATGCTCATCGACAGCACGGTAAAGCCGACCTCGTTGGCGCCCTTCAGCGCCGCCTCGAGCGGGCTCAGGCCGTCCTCGATGCAACGGGTGACGTTCTCCAGCACCACGATGGCGTCGTCGACCACGAAGCCGGTCGCGACCGTCAGCGCCATCAGGGAGAGATTGTCGAGGCTGTAGCCGAACAGGTACATCGCCCCGAAGGTCGCGACCAGCGACACCGAGACCGCCACCACCGGAATGAAGGTGGCGCGCGCATTGCGCAGGAACGCGAACACCACGATGATGACCAGCAGCACCGCCAGAACGAGGGTTCGTTCGACGTCCCGGAGCGAGGTGCGGATGGTGGTCGAACGGTCGACCGCAAAGCCGATATCGATCGCCGGCGAGACCGATGCCTGCAGCTGCGGCATCAGCCCCTTCACGAGGTCGACGGTACTGATGATATTGGCGTTCGGCTGCCGGTAGAGGATGATCAGCACCGCCGGCTTGCCGTTGGCGAGCCCGGCATTGCGCAAATTCTCGACGCCATCGGCCACCTCGCCGACGTCGGAGAGATGAACCGGCGCGCCGTTGCGGTAGGCCACGATCAGCGACTTGTAGTCGTCGGCCTTGTTGGCCTGGTCGTTGGCATAGACCTGGTAGCGCTGGTCGCCGACGTCGATGCCGCCCTTGGGGCTGTGGGCGTTGGCGCTCGACAGCGCCGCGCGGACGTCTTCCAGGCCGATGCCGTATTTGTAGAGCGCCTGCGGGATCAGATCGACGCGCACGGCCGGCAGCGAGCTGCCGCCGACCACGACCTCGCCGATGCCCTCGACCTGCGACAGCTTCTGCGCCAGCACCGTGGAGGCGGCGTCGTAGAGATCGCCGCGCGTCAGCGTATCCGACGTCAGCGTCAGGATCAGGATCGGCGCGTCGGCCGGGTTGACCTTGCGGTAGGTCGGATTGCTGCGCAGGCTGGTCGGCAGGTCGGCCCGCGCCGCATTGATCGCGGCCTGCACGTCGCGCGCCGCACCGTTGATGTCGCGATTCAGCCCGAACTGCAGCGTGATGCGGGTCGCGCCCACCGAGCTCGACGACGTCATCTCGGTGACATCGGCGATCTGGCCGAGATGGCGCTCGAGCGGACTGGCGACCGTGGTCGCGACATCCTGCGGGCTGGCGCCGGGCAGCGTCGCCTGCACCGAGATGGTCGGGAAATCCACCTGCGGCAGCGGCGACACCGGCAGCTTGAAGAACGCGACGATGCCGGCCGCCGCAAGCCCGAACGTCAACAGCGTGGTCGCGACCGGCCTACGAATGAAGGGCGTTGACGGATCCATGACTCAACGCGACCCACTCGCCTCGCCGATCTCGTCCGCCCGCCCGGCAAACCGCAGCGCGAGACGATCGAACCAGAGGTAGATCACCGGTGTCGTGAACAGGGTCAGCAGCTGGCTCACCAGCAGGCCGCCGACGATCGAAATGCCGAGCGGATTCCGCAGCTCGGACCCCGCGCCGCTGCCGAGCATCAGCGGCAGCGCGCCGAGCACGGCAGCCATCGTCGTCATGATGATCGGCCGGAACCGCAGCAGGCAGGCCTGGTAGATCGCCTCCCGCGGCGGCTTGCCCTCGTTGCGCTCGGCATCGAGCGCGAAGTCGATCATCATGATCGCATTCTTCTTCACGATGCCGATCAGGAGGATGATGCCGATGATCGCGATGATCGTGAGATCCTGTCCGGCCATCATCAGCGCCAGCAGCGCGCCGATCCCGGCCGAGGGCAGCGTCGAGAGGATGGTTAAAGGATGGATGAAGCTCTCATAGAGCACGCCGAGCACGATATAGACCGTGATGATCGCGGCGAGGATCAGGAACAGCTGGTTGGACAGCGAGGACTGGAACGCCAGCGCCGCACCCTGGAAGCTCGTGATCATGCCGAGCGGCTGGTTGATGTCGGCCTGGGCCTGCTTGATCGCCGTCACCGCCCCGCCGAGCGAGGCGCCGGGCGCGAGATTGAACGAGACGGTCGCCGACGGGAACTGGCCGAGATGCGAGATCTGCAGCGGCGCGGTCTCCACCCGTATCTTGGCCATCACCGACAGCGGCACCGGCGTCGAGCCCACCGATGACGGCAGATAGATCGACGACAGCGAATCCAGCGACGTCTGCAGCGACGGATCGGCCTCGAGGATCACGCGGTACTGGTTCGAATTGGTGAAGACGGTCGAGACGATGCGCTGGCCGTAGGAATCGTACAGCGCGTTGTCGATCGTCGCCGGCGTGATGCCGAACCGCGCCGCCTGGTCGCGGTCGATGTCGACGAATACCGAGAGCCCCTGCGCGGAGATGTCGCTGGTGACGTCGCTGAGCTGGGGCAATTCCCGGAGCTTGTCGACCAGCTTCGGCGTCCATTCCGCAAGCTCGTTCGGATCGGCATCCTGCAAGATGAACTGGTACTGCGTCCGGCTCACCGTGCCTTCGATGGTGAGGTCCTGGACCGGCTGCATGTAGAGCGTGATCCCGGTCAGCGCCGCCGTGCTGGCCTTGATCCGGTCCATGATCGTCGAGACATTGGCCTTGCGCTGCTCATGCGGCTTCAGATTGATCAGGATGCGGCCGCTGTTCAGCGTGGTGTTGGTGCCGTCGACGCCGATGAACGAGGACAGGCTCTGCACGTCCGGATCCTTCAGGATCGCGCTGGCGAGCCGCTGCTGCCGCTCGGCCATCGCCGCATAGGACACCGATTGCGGCGCCTCGGAGATCGCCTGGATCACGCCGGTGTCCTGCACCGGAAAGAAGCCCTTGGGGATAACGACATAGAGCAGCGCCGTGAGACCAAAGGTGGCGAGCGCGATCAGCAGCACGAAGGTTTGGCGATCCAGCACCCAGTTGAGCATCCGGGCGTAGATCGCGATTACGGCATCGAAGCCTTCGCGGCTCAGCCGCTGGAAGGTGTTTTCCCGCGCCATGGCCTCCGGCTTCAGCAGCTTCGCGCAGGCCATCGGCACCAGGGTCAGCGACACCACGGCGGAGATCAGGATCGTCACCGACAGCGTGATGGCGAATTCGCGGAACAGGCGGCCGACGACGTCACCCATGAACAGCAGCGGGATCAGCACCGCGATCAGCGACACCGTCAGCGAGATGATGGTGAAGCCGATCTGCTCGGACCCGCGCAGCGCGGCCTCGAGCGGCGACTCGCCTTCCTCGATGTAGCGCGAGATGTTCTCGATCACGACGATGGCGTCGTCGACCACGAAGCCGGTCGCGATCGTCAGCGCCATCAGCGACAGATTGTTCAGGCTGAAGCCGAACAGATACATCGCGCCCAGCGTGCCGACCAGCGAGAGCGGCACCGACAGGCTCGGGATCAGCGTGGCGCGGGTCGAGCGCAGGAACACGAAGATCACAAGCACGACCAGGATCACGGCGAGCGACAGCTCGTATTCGACGTCGCGGACCGAGGCCCGGATCGTGACGGTGCGGTCGGTCAGAATGTTGAGGTCGATCGCGGCCGGCAGCGTGGCCTGCAGCTGAGGCAGCAGGTCCTTGATGCCCTGCACCACCGAGATGACGTTGGCGCCGGGCTGGCGCTGGATGTTGAGGATGATCGCCGGCGTCTCGTTCATCCAGGCGCCGAGCTTGTCGTTCTGCGCGCCGTCGACGACGTTGCCGACGTCGCTGAGGCGGACCGGCGAGCCGTTCTTGTAGGCGATGATCAGCGAGCGGTAGTCGCTGGCATTGCGGATCTGATCGTTGGCGTTGATGGTGTAGGCACGCATCGCGCCGTCGAAATTGCCCTTCGGCGTGTTGACATTGGCGTTGCCGAGCGTGGTGCGGAGATCGTCGATGTTGAGGCCATAGGCCGCGAGCTTGCGGATGTCAGCCTGGATGCGCACCGCGGGCCGCTGGCCGCCGCTGATGCTGACGAGGCCGACGCCGGGCAGTTGCGAGATCTTCTGCGCCAGCCGCGTATCGACGAAATCCTGCACCTGGGTCAGCGGCATGGTCTTCGAGGTCAGGCCGAGGGTCAGGATCGGCGCGTCAGCCGGATTGACCTTGGCGTAGATCGGCGGCGCCGGGAGGTCCGACGGCAAGAGATTGCCCGCGGCATTGATCGCGGCCTGCACCTCCTGCTCGGCGACGTCGAGCGAGATCGACAGGCCGAATTGCAGCGTGATCACAGACGAGCCCGCCGAGCTCACCGAGCTCATCTGGGTCAGATTCGGCATCTGGCCGAGCTGCACCTCGAGCGGCGCCGTCACCGACGAGGTCATCACGTCGGGGCTCGCGCCCGGATAGAAGGTCTGCACCTGGATGGTCGGGTAGTCGACCTCCGGCAGCGCCGCGACCGGGAGAAATCTGAACGCCAGCATGCCCGACAGCATGATGGCGATCATCATCAGGGTCGTCGCTACCGGCCGCAGGATGAATGGCCGCGACGGGTTCATTTCTTCCCGTCCTCGGACCGCTTGTGGTGGCCGCCTCCGGGATCAGCGCCGTCCTTACTATCTCCCTTGCCGTCTCCCTTCGCGGCCCCGTTCGCCGCCCCCTTGGCCGCAGCGGCAGGGTTCGCGGCGTCAGTGGCGGAGCGCACGACCACCTTCGCACCCTCGCGCAGCTTGTCGGCGCCGTCGATCACGATGCGATCGCCGGCCACGAGCCCGGACAGCACCTCGACCCGGTCGCCGTCGGTGACGCCGAGCTTGACCGGCCGAACCGAGACCGTGCTGTCGGCGTTGACGAGATAGACGAAGGTGCCGGGGACACCGCGCTGGATGCCGGCGGTCGACATCGTCGTCGCATCCTTGTGGGTATCGAGCAGCAGGCGGACGTTGACGAACTGGTTCGGATAGAGCGTGCGCTTGTCGTTCTCGAACTGCGCGCGCAGCTTGATGGTGCCGGTGGTCGCATCGATCTGGCTGTCGAAGGTCTGCAACGATCCCTCGGCGAGCTTGTTGGCGCCGCTGCGGTCATAGGCCGCCGTCGGCAGCACCGCGCCCTCCCTCAACCGCTTCGCGACCGCCTGCAGATTGTCCTCCGGCAGCGTGAACAGCACGCTGATCGGCTCGAGCTGCGTGATCACGACGAGGCCGTTGGTGTCGCCGGGCGTCACATAGTTGCCGAGATCGACCTGGCGCAGTCCGACGCGCCCGTTGATCGGCGACACGATGCGACAATATTGCAAATTCACCTCGGCCGACTTCACCGAGGCGCGATCGGCTTCTACCGTGCCCTGGTACTGCGCGACGAGCGCGACCTGGGTGTCGAGCGTCTGATGCGGCACGGCGTTCTGCGCGGCGAGGTTCTGGTAGCGGGTGAGATCGACCTGGGCGCCCTTCAGCTGCGCCTCGTCGCGGGCGAGCTGTCCCTTGGCCTGCGCCAGCGTCGCCTCGTAGGGGCGCGAATCGATCTCGGCGATCAGGTCCCCTTTTTTGACCTCATCGCCCTCCTTGAAATCGATCTTCATCAGATAGCCGCTGATCTGGCTCCTGATCGTCACCGTCGCGAGCGACGTCACCGTGCCGAGCGCATTCAGGCTGACGCCGATATCGCCCTTGCCGATCGTCTCCGGTACGATCGACATCGGTCCGGCGTTGCGCCCGCCACCGGCCTGCGGCGGCGCGGCCTGCTGCCGCGTCCACCAGACGATGCCTGCCAGCACCGCCAATACGAGACATCCCGTCAGAAACCCCCGCCAACGCGACCCTCGCCTGGTCCGCTTGGGCGCCACAATCGACGGGTCTTTGATCTGCTGGTCCATAACCTGCCCACGAAGAAACACGAATGAGCTCGCGCGGCTCTATGTGTCCCCTGAACTCCGCGCGCGCCACATCCGACGAAGCATTTTGAAGGCTTCTGCCGGACAAAGCGCGTTAAGAATTGTAAAGGATAGCGGCTCTTCCCGGTCGGCCGCTGTTTCTCGCTGGATTGTGGCTATTTTACCCGATCATTTGTAACCAGGGCAACACGATCAGCAACAATCCGGCAAAGTAGATCAGGCCGAAGATCAGCCCGAATTTCCAGAAGTCGCCTTTGCCGATATAGCCGCTGCCGTAATACATCGGCGCCGGTCCCGTGGCATAGGGCGAGATCACGCCCATCAGGCCCAGCGAATAGACGCAGAGCAGCATCAGGGTCTGCACCGACAGGCCGGGAATGCTGGAGCCGACGGCGAGCACCACCGGCAGCACCGCGGCGGTATGCGAGGTGATGCTCGAGAAGAAATAGTGGATCCAGAAGAAGAAGGTGACGAGCAGGATCATCCCGACCATCGGCGACGTGCCGGAAAGCGGCTTGGCATAGCCCTCGGCCACCCATTTGATGAAGCCGATCTCGTTGAGGCCCGACGACAGCGTGAGAAGCGAGGTGAAATAGAAGAATACCTCCCACGCGCTCTTCTCCGCGACGATGTCCTCGAACGCGATCACGCCGGTCAGCAGCATCAGCGAGATCACGACGAACACGACCGTGGTCGCGTTGATGAAATTCGAGCCGAGCAGCGGCACGCTGATGTTGGGGTTGGAGCCGCAGATCCACAGGAACATCGCGAGCACCACCAGCACCGCCATGATCCATTCGTGCCGCGACGGCGGCCCCATCTTGGCGAGCTCGCCCTCGCTCCAGGTCACGATCTCGGGGCTCTCCTTGATCTCGGGCCGGCAGACCAGATAGCTGAGCAGCGGCACCAGCAGCAGCAAGAGGATCCCGAGCGGCGCGAAGCCGATGAACCATTGCGACCAGCCGACCTCGATGTTGACGAGCTTCTTGGCGATCGAGAGCGCGGCGGCGTTCGGCGCCAGCGCGGTCAGGAACAGCGAGCTGGTGACGGCCGTGGTCGCGAACGCGGTCCACATCACGAAGGTGCCGATCTTGCCCGCGGTCGGGCCGGGCTCGGAGCCGTAGATGCGCGGGATATTGCTGACGATCGGATAGATGGTGCCGCCCGAGCGCGCGGTGTTGGATGGCGTCGCCGGCGCCAGCACGAGATCGGAGAACGCCACCGCGTAGCCGAGCCCGATGGTGCGGCGGCCGAGGCCGCGCACCAAGAGCAGCGCCAGCCGGCGGCCGAGCCCGCTCTTGCGATAGCCGATCGAGAACACGAAGGCGCCGACGATCAGCCACACCGTGCTCTCGGAAAAGCCGCCGAGCATCCAGCGCAGCGATTTGTTCGGGTCGTGCTCGACATAGCCGCCGATGCCGGCGACCGTCAGGCCGATCAGACCGACCGCGCCGACCGGCATCGATTCCAGGATCAGCCCGGTGATCACGGCGGCGAACACCGCGAAATAGTGCCACTGATTGGCGTTCAGCCCCGAAGGCACCGGGACCAGATAGATCACCAGCCAGACCAGCAGCGGCGCAAACGTCCGCCATGACCATTTCATGCAGCGTCCCCCTCACCTGTGTCGATTGTCGGGCGCGCAAGCCGCCGTGTCCCGGCAGCGCCGCCATGTTTTTGTTGCAATCTAGCACGACCGCGCAGTCCGTCTCGGGAAACTGCGGCGGAACGGCGCGGCTTGTGGAGGAACCGGCGCGTTTCGTCAACACGTAGCGTCCGGGTGGCAGCCCCCATCGCAAGACCGCCCGCGCTTTGCTATCCTTGGCGGCATGACGTCACGCGACTCCGCCTCCTCCGAGATCACGCCCGAGGTGCTGCTGCGCGCCTATGCCTGCGGCATCTTCCCGATGGCGGAGAGTGCCGACGATCCGACCCTGTTCTGGGTCGAGCCGGAATTGCGCGGCGTGATTCCGTTCGACGGCTTCCGTGTCGCCTCCCGCTTGGCGCGCACCGTGCGCTCGGATGCCTTCACGGTCACCGTCGATACCGCGTTCAAGGCCGTGATCGCCGGCTGCGCGGCGCCGCAGCCCGGCCGCGACGACACCTGGATCAACAGGCGCATCCGCGATCTCTATGTCGGGCTGTATGCGTCGGGCCATTGCCACAGCGTCGAGGTCTGGCAGGACGACAATCTGGTCGGCGGGCTCTACGGCGTCAGCCTCGGCCGCGCCTTCTTCGGCGAAAGCATGTTTCACACCACGCGCGATGCATCGAAGGTCGCGCTGGTGCATCTGGTGGCGCGGCTGATCGCGGGCGGGTTCGAGCTGCTCGACACGCAATATGTGACGGAGCACCTGAGGACGTTCGGCGCGATCGAGATCTCGCGGCGCCGCTATCGCACGCTGCTCGACAAGGCGATCACGGGCGCGCCGGCGGATTTCCGCAAGCTCGACGCCACCCAGCCGGTCAAAGGTACCGATGCGCTGGCGATCATCGCCGAGCGCAATTGATCTCGTAGCCCGGATGCAGCGAAGCGCAATCCGGGACAAGTCTCTCCGCGGAAAGAAAACCCGGATTTCGCTTTCGCTCCATCCGGGCTACGCAGTGTCGCCTAATTCCCGAACAATCCGCCGAACAACCCGCCCGGCCGCTGCTGTTGCTGGGGCGGCGGAGGCGGCTGCTGCTGGTATTGCGGCTGCGGCTGCGGCGGCGGACGCGGCGCGGCCTGCTTCGGCGGCGCGCGCTTCTGGGCCGGCGGCGGCGGAGGCGTCGGCGCCTTCGGCGGATCGGGCGCGGCGGTCACGATGGTCTGGTCCGGCCCTTTGCAGTCGGTCAGCCAGATGTCGTAGATCGGATGCTCGACGCCGTGCAGGCCGGGGCTCGCCGCGAACATCCAGCCCGAGAAGATCCGCTTCACCTCGCCCTGGAGCGTGATCTCGTCGACCTCGACAAAGGCGTCGGTGTTGGCGGCTTCCGTCGATGGCCTCGTGTAACAGGCATCGGTCTTCACCCGCAGCGCGCCGAACTGCACGGTCTCTCCGATATCCTCGTCGAAATTGATGATGCGCCCAGTGATCTTGTCGAGACCTGAGAAGCTCGCCTTCTTGTTGGTGATCTTGGTCGACGGCGGCTCCTGCACGACCTCGTCGCCCGGCTGCAACGTGGCAGGCGTCTGCGGCGGGGTGCCTTGGGGCGTGCCCTTGGGACGCTGCCCCGGCGGCAGCGGGTTGGCACCGGGCGGCGTATTGGCAACGGCGGGACCGCCGGGTTGCGGCGGCTGCACGGCGACGCCGGGCTGGGTGTCCTGCGGAGCCACCGTCGAGCCCGGCGGCGGCGCCAGCGGCTGCGACTGCACGCTGCCGGGCGGCGGCACCGCCTGGCCTGGCGGCAGCGCCCGCGGCTGCGTCGGCAACAGACGGCCGCGCGGCAATTCCGGCACTTCCTCGTCGTCGTCGCTGGGAGGAGCCGGCTGACCACGCGGGATCGAACCGGGCGGACGCGGCGCGGGATCGGAGAAAATCGTTCCGATCTGCGCGCGCGCGGGCGGCGCAAGCGAGATGGTTGAGGCGGCAACCAGGGCCGCAAAGCCAGTCAGGGCAACGGTTCGAAGCATCTCGCGCGGCTTTAAAGGGCGAATCGGGCTCGCGACAGTCTACCTTGATATCGGCCGCTCGCAGGGCACCGGTTAACACGCCGAATACGGCGGGGAAAGGGCACCCGGCCACCTCTCCCCGGTCCACTGGGCAGCCTCTGGTCACTCCTGGGAACACGTGTGATAGTCCTCACGCTGAAGGCACGCGGCCACGCGTCAAAACCAGGAAAATCCGGATCGAACCGGACCAGCCAGAGGAAACCCACCATGCCCGATCGCATCAGGCTCGACGGCCGGGTCGCCGTCGTCACCGGAGCTGCCGGCGTCATCGGAACCGCCTCGCTCCAACTGCTCGCCGAACGGGGTGCGCGGATTGTCGCAGTCGACCGCAAGGGCGCCGATCTCAAAGCCGCCATCAGGGACCTGCCCGCCTCGGCCGAGGCCCTCGCAATCGAAGCCGACGTCACCGACGAGAACGAGGTCAAGGACTATGTCCGCGCCGCCGTCGACCGCTTCGGCACCATCGATGCCTTCTACAACAACGCCGGCGTCGAGGGCGACATCAGGCCGATCCCTGAATATTCGCTGGAGAGCTTTCGCCGGGTGCTCGATGTCAATGTCGTCGGCGTCTTCCTCGGCATGAAGCATGTGCTGCCTGTCATGCTGAAGCAGAACAAGGGCAGCATCATCAACACCGCCTCGATCGCCGGCCTCGTGGGATCACCGATGATCGCGGTCTACAGCGCGAGCAAGCACGCGGTGATCGGGCTGACCAAGAGCGCGGCCTGGGAATGCACCGGCACCGGCGTGCGGGTCAATTGCGTCTGCCCCGGCATGATCGAGAGCCGGATGCTGAGCACGATCCTGCAGGGCCGCTCCGGCGGCAACGCGCCGCCGCCGATCGAGAAGATCGTCGACCGCATCCCGGCGCGCCGGCTCGGTCTCGCGAGCGAGGTTGCCTCCATCGTCGCTTTTCTTGCCTCCGACGAGGCGAGCTACGTCTCCGGCTCCGCCTACACCGTCGACGGCGGCCGCACCGCCGCCTGACACGACCGTCATTCCGGGATGGTGCGCAAGCACCAGACCCGGAATCTCGAGATTCCGGGTTCGATGCTTCGCATCGCCCCGGAATGACATCACCAAAAGAAGGTCCCCCCAATGCCCGTCGTTCTCGATCCCGATGCCGCTGCCGTCTACAAGGCGTTCCAGGAGGCCGGCCGTCCCGCCTATGAGACGCTGACCGCGCCGGAAGCGCGCGACTATTACCGAGCCGCCCGCGTCGTCTCCAATCCCGAGCCGCCCGCGCTGCAATCGAGCAAGCCGCTCGCGATCCCGGCGCCGCACGGCACGATCCCTGCCCGCATCTACACGCCGAACACGCTGCGCAAGAAAGACGGGCTCGCACCCTGCCTGGTGTTCTTCCACGGCGGCGGCTGGGTGATCGGCGACCTCGATACCCATGAGGTGGTTTGCCAGAAGCTTGCCCATGAGGGCGAGCTGATCGTGATCTCGATCGATTATCGCCTCGCGCCCGAGCATCGTTTCCCTGCTGCGGTGGACGACGCCGTCACCGCGACCCGATGGGTCGCCGCCAATGCCAGGGATCTCGGCATCGACGCCGCGCGCCTGATCGTCGGCGGCGACAGCGCCGGCGGCAACCTCGCGGCGGTGGTTGCCCTGACCGCCCGCGACGGCGGGCCGAAGCTCGCGGCCCAGCTGCTGATCTATCCCGCGACCGATTTCTCGCGGAAGCATCCCTCGCATCGCGAGCCCGAGACCAGCATCCTCCTGACGCACTCGGTGATCGGCTGGTTCGCCAACCATTATCTCGGCGACGCCGACAACAACGACTGGCGTGCCTCGCCGGCGCGCGCGAAGGACTTTGCCGGATTGCCGCCGGCCTATGTGCTGACCGCCGGCGCCGATCCGCTCCGCGACGAAGGCGACGAGTATGCGAAATTCCTCAAGGACGCCGGCGTGCCGGTGACCTACCGGCATTTCCCCGGCCAGTTCCACGGCTTCTTCACCATGGGCAAGCTGCTCAATCAGGCCAATATCGCGGTGACCGAGATCAGCGCCTGGCTGAAGACGCTGGGCTAAGCAATCGGACCCGCGGCGACGTGGCTGGCGTCGTCCCGATCAAGGCTCGCGAGCGCATCGCGAGCCTGTTGCGGCGTTAGCGCGCCTTGAAGTTCCCCACGCCGCGCGATAGTGCCGCCGTCAGCGCTTCACGCCGTCGGGCACTCCAGCCATCGAGATCGTCTTGCTCACGCCACTCCTCATCTACGGTATCCCGCTCGATTTCATCCTGTTCGCGCTGACGCTGCTCGGCGTTGCGATCTTCCATCACCACACGCTCGCGGTGGCGCTGACGGGCCTTGCCGCGATCGTCGCCTACAAGCTGCTGTTCGCGGGCTTTGCGAAATTCGGCGCCGGCCTGCCCGGTCTTGCGCATCACATGGAGCATGAGTGGGTCACGCTCGCCAACCTGTTCCTGCTCCTGATGGGCTTTGCGCTGCTGTCGCGCCATTTCGAGGAGAGCCGCATTCCCGACGAGATGCCGGCGCTGCTGCCCGATGACTGGAAGGGCGGACTGATCCTGCTGGTCATCGTGTTCGTGCTGTCGGGCTTCCTCGACAATATCGCGGCCGCGCTGATCGGCGGCACCGTGGCCCGCCACGTGTTCCGTGGCCGCGTCCATATCGGCTATCTCGCGGCCATCGTCGCCGCATCGAATGCCGGCGGCGCCGGCAGCGTCGTCGGCGACACCACGACGACGATGATGTGGATCGACGGCATCAGCCCGCTCACGGTCGTGGAGGCATATGTCGCAGCCATCGTCGCGATGCTGGTGTTTGCGGTGCCGGCCTCGCTGCAACAGCACCGCTTTTCCCCGATCGTGAAGGATGCACCGTCCGGCCTCAGAATCGACTGGGCGCGGGTTGCGATCGTGGCCGTGATCCTGCTCGCCGCGCTGACGGCCAATGTGACGGCCAATCTGAAGTTCCCCGCGCTGCTCGATACGCTGCCCGTGCTCGGGCTCGCCGTCTGGGCCGCGATCCTGGTCACCTCGGTGCTGCGGCGGCCGGACTGGTCGGTGATGCCCGAGACGCTGAAGGGCACCGTCTTCCTGCTCGCGCTGGTGACGGCGGCCTCGATGATGCCGGTCGAAAAATTGCCTGCCGCATCGTGGCAGACCGCGCTCGGGCTCGGCTTCGTCTCGGCGGTGTTCGACAATATTCCCCTGACCGCGCTGGCGCTGAAGCAAGGCGGCTATGACTGGGGCTTCCTCGCCTACGCGGTCGGCTTTGGCGGGTCGATGGTCTGGTTCGGCTCGTCGGCGGGCGTTGCGGTGTCCAACATGTACCCGGAAGCCAAATCGGTGGTCCGGTGGATCACCCAGGGCTGGCCGATCATGGCGGCCTATGTCGTCGGCTTCTTTGTGATGCTCGCACTGCTTGGCTGGCACCCCGACGCGCCACATTGACGCAACACAATGCTGCAGCGCACAATTGCGCTTGCCTCAAAACTGTGGAAAATCGAGACAATTCCGTTGACATTGCTAAACTCCATTCGCCGTAACAAGTTATGGAGAGTTCGCATGAGTGTTAGTGCAGAAGTCCTCGCCCGCGCTCCGTCGGAGCAGATGGAGGACGAAATCAACACGGTGACTTCGCATCGACCACGCAGCAACATCCGGCCCCTCTCGCCGATGCCGGACTATGTCGAGCATCGCAACGGCGTCAACGAGGTGGGCAAGCTGTCGGCCGAGGCGGTGGTACGCGAATATGAAGCGGCGGTGAAAGAGATCGAGGCCCTTGGATCGGAACTGCAATTGGCCGCCAAGAACTGCGAGGTCATGGTCGCAGGCGTTCATGACATGATCGCGGAGATCAAGGAGTTCGCTGCCGGTTACCGCGATCAGGGCAAGCGTTTCTTCCTGCAGATCGAAGCCGTCTCGTTGATGACCGCGGAGGTCAGGGATACCTGCGAAGCACTCAAGAAGAAGATCGCAACCGATACATTGGGCCAGTGATTTTTCGGTTGAAGCCCGTTTCGTGATCAGAGCATCCGTGGATCTCTGCGATCGTGGGCTGATCCTGTATTGGTGAATGACTGCGCTATTCCGGCGCGGCGGAACCGTTAGTTCTATTCAAGACCAAATCGCTCAACACTAAGTCGTTCAACATCTTGCCCCGCTTCGGCGGGGCTTTTTTGTTGCGAGACGCGTGATCTCAGCACGGGTCGCGTGCTCGAACGGGCCGGACCTTTGTCCATGACCTCAGCGCGCGTCAGCGGCACGCCCGGTCATGTCCGTCGCCGGAGGCAAATCGGATATCGCGGACCAGCGGTCGCTGAAATCCTTGGCCGGGAGCGAGTCCGTGCCGGCGACGGCAATGCCGTCGGTCCGGGGCGCGTGCGACTTGATGGTCGCGGCGGTCGCGGTGACAGCCAGCAGGGCGACAGCCACGAACCCGGTAATCGTTCGATGCTTTGTCATTAGAACCTCCTCGGGTCCCCAATGCCCACTTAACGTGGGTCACGGGAACCCTCGTCAGGTTCATCACTGCAAAGCCGACATGGATCGGGTGAAATCGGACAACGAGCTTGTCCCAAACGGGCCTACCCGGCCCGCGCCGCACGCCGCAACGATTGCGGCGGCTGGCCGAAGGCGCGGATGAAGGCGCGGCGCATCCGCTCGGGATCGCGGAAGCCGGTGATCTCGGCGACGCGCTCGATCGCCTCGCCCGACGATTGCACGCGCTGCCGCGCGACTTCGATCCTGAGCCGCTCGACCGCTTTCGATGGCGTCGTGCCGGTCTCCGCGACGAAGGCGCGGGTGAAATGCCGCGAACTCATCCCGGCCTTGTCGGCGAGGTCCTCGACCGTCAGCGGCGCATCGAGATGCTCGCGCGCCCAGGCGAGCAGCGGCCCGAACCGGCCGTTCGGCGTCTTCAATTCCAGCAGCGAGGAAAACTGCGACTGCCCGCCGCTGCGCCGATGATACAGCACGAGTTGCCGCGCGGTGTTCTGCGCGACCTCGTCGCCATAGTCCTCGGTGATCATCGCGAGCGCGAGGTCGATGCCGGCGGTGATGCCGGCCGAACTCCAGATATTGCCGTCACGCACGAAGATCTGGTCCGGCTCGAGCTTGATCTTGGGATAGGTCTTCACGAAATGCGGCGTGCGCTGCCAGTGCGTGGTGGCGCGGCGGCCGTCGAGCAGGCCCGCCTCGGCCAGCACATAGGCGCCCGAGCAGACGCTGGCGACGCGAATGCCGCGGCCGGCCATCCGCCGCACGAATGACAGCGTGGCTGGACAGGTCGCCGGCGTGCGTACGCCGTTGCCGCCCGCAATGATCAGCGTCGTGATCGCCGTCGCTGGCTTGAGGCCGCGCGCGAGCATCTCCACACCGGACGAAGAGCGCACCGGTCCAGCCTTCACCGCAAGCGTCCTGATCGCCGGCGCGTTGTTGGCGAAGCGCGCCGCGATCTCGAAGGCCGCGATCGGCCCGGCCGCGTCGAGCAGCTGGAAGTCGGGAAAGATCAGGATGCCGATCATCGCCAAATCCTCGCAGGTGACGTTACTTTCTTGGCGATCCTCTCTCGGGAGCCTTGCTTCAGGAGACCTGCGTCCGAAAATGAGGGAAATACGCCATTTTGGACGAGAGGCCATCATGACATCGTGGTTCCGTCAAGCGCTATTTGGAGCCCCCGATGACCGAACCCCTGCAGATTGGATTGCTCGTCTTCCCGAAGGTGACCCAGCTCGACCTGACCGGTCCGCTGCAGGTGTTCTCCTCGGTCCCCGGCGCCAAGGTGCATCTGATCTGGAAACGCATCGAACCCGTTACGACCGATTCCGTCATGGTCCTGACGCCGACCACGACCTTTGCCGATTGCCCGCAGCTCGACGTGATCTGCGTGCCCGGCGGCTTCGGCACCGACGACATGGTCGGCGACGAGGAGATGCTGGCCTTCCTGCGCAAGCAGGCCGAGGGTGCGAAATACGTCACGTCGGTCTGCACGGGATCGCTGGTGCTCGGCGCTGCCGGCCTGCTCAAGGGCTATCGCGCCACCACGCATTGGAGCTCGATTGATTTCCTGTCGAGCTTCGGGGCCATTCCGACCAGGACGCGCGTCTGCGTCGACCGCAACCGCTTCACCGGCGGCGGCGTCACCGCGGGCATCGACTTCGCGCTGACGCTGGTGTCGGAGGTCGTCGACCGCAAGACCGCGGAAGCGATCCAGCTCAGGCTCGAATACAACCCGGCCCCGCCGTTCAACGCGGGCTCGCCGGATACCGCCCCGGCCGAGATCCTCGCTTTCATGAAAGAGCGGATCGCGCCGTCGCAGGCGCGCCGCGCCGACTTGATGGGCCGTGCCGCGGCACGGCTGTCCTGACCTGATCACCGCAAAGAAAAAGGCCGCCCGGTTTCCCGAGCGGCCCTTCCTGTCTCACGGTAGCCTCACATTTGCGGGCGATTTCAGGACGTCTGTACCGGGGGCCTATCTCCCGGCCGCATCCAACTCGGAGGCCGCTGCATATCGGGACAGTCGCGATCTGGAGCCCGATCCGACGCGATGGTTTCCCATCTCCGTAAGATGGCCCTATTGAGCCGCGAACCCGCGCCCGGCGCAAGCGGACAGCATCGGCTGCGGCCGATCTGTCCCCGCTGTTACCGTTGTTCACAGGCGCGCGTTTGCGCTGCCGAGCGTGTGCGATGCACGCGCGTCGTTACGCACCTGCACGTCAGAACAACAATGCGTGAAAGTCAGCTTCCCGGCGTCCAGGCGTGATAGTCGCCGGTCGCCTTGGGGCGGCGGCCGCTCGCCAGCGTCGAGCCGGACGGGCGGTAAGCCTGTGCGGTGCCGGTCAGGTTCGGCAGATGCGGCTTCTCCCATTCGCGCGCCTGGTAGCCCTCCTCGGTCGGCGGCACATCGACGGTGTGATGCAGCCAGCCGTGCCAGCCGGCCGGAATGCGGGAGGCTTCGGCGTAACCGTTGTAGACCACCCAGCGACGCTCGAAATGCAGCGTCGGATCGATCTCACCGCCCTTGGTGCGGTAATAGCGGTTGCCCTGCTCGTCCTCGCCGACCAGTTCGCCGAATCGCGAGGTCCACAATTGCGTGCCAAAGGTCTGGCCATTCCACCAGGTGAAGAATTTCAGCAGGAATTGTTTCATGCGTGGCCGGTCGTCGGTTCGAGACTATGCGGCTCTGATGCCACCTCATTCCCCAAATGTCCAGCCGCCGCCAAGGTAGCCCCGCACCCCTCGGACAGCCCCCGGTTTATGCACCCATTTGGCGACCAAATGACGCGCTCACGAGGAGTTTTGTTCAGCTGCCATACATGAGCCGCCGGCTACGCGAAGATGACCCACAATCAATGTGGAGCACGGGAACGTCCGACCACAGAGATGGTTAGACATTCACCGTTTTGATGGAGTCCAAAATGATCAATATGAAGGTTCTGAGCACCGCCGCGGCTCTGGCGCTTGCGCTGCCGTTGGCTGTGTCGCCGACCGTTTCGTTCGCCCAGTCTGCCGCACAGATGGGTGCGATGGGCGGCGGCTGTCTCTTATCCACAT